>JACCRW010000204.1 GCA_013813345.1 Actinomycetota bacterium | reverse complement strand
GTCGAGGTCGCCGTGACCGCGGTCGCGGCGTGGACGGGCGAGATCGAAGAGCTCGCCGACGACCTCGACGCGGCCGAACGTGCGTACCGCGAAGGACTCGAGCGAGCCGCCCGAGCCGGCGATCGCTCAGGCCTCGTTTGGGCGTCCTACAACCTCGGCCGCGTCCTCGACGCCCGCGGCGCGCACGACGACGCGAGTGGGCTCTTCCCGGTCCCAAACCACGAACCCGCAGAGACCGCCCTCCCGAACCACGAAGCCGCAGAGACCGCCTTCGACGGGGTCGTCTGGCGCTCGGCGCGAGCGCGGGAGCTCGCCCGCCGCGGGCGGATCGACGAAGCCGTCAGGCTTGCGCGGGAGGCCGTCATGCGCTCCGAGGGCAGTGACAACCTCCGCTTGAGGTGCGAGGGACTGGAGGACCTCGTCCACATCATGCGCGCGGCCGGACGTCCCAGCGAGGCGATCCCGGCGCTCGAGGACTTGGTGCGCGTGCGCGAGCGCAAGGGCGAGCCCGTCGCCGCGGCAAAGGCGCGCTCGTTGCTCGACCAGCTCAAAACGACCGCGGTCGCGTAAGACGCGAGCGCTGCACATGAGGGCCCGGCAATGAGCGGCCCCACCCTGCTCGTTGTCTCAATGGGCGACGAGCGGCGAACACAAAACGGACACATCAGAAACGACACGCGCGACGCCTCGCGACTGCGCCGCTAACACGACCAGCATCCGGGACATCCGCGTATATACTTATCGCATGAAGATCGTGAAGGTGCGCCGCGTCGGCAACAGCAACGTCGTCTCGATCCCACGCGAATTTGAGGCCAACGGCTACACGCCCGGCTCGAGCGTGCTCGTCGAGCAGCTCCCAAGTGGGGAGCTCCGCATCCTGCCGACCGAGAAGCTGCGCGAGCAGATCATGCAGATCGGCCGCCGCGTCGTCACCGACCACCAGGAGGCGCTAAAGATCCTCGCCGAGCACGACCCGGACGCCACGACGCCGCAGTAGTTTGCGGGACTTTCGTGGCCGGGAATGCCCGGGCGTGCCCGCACTCCCCTCCCCAGAACCTGAATGGTAAGGAGGGGGTCGACGGTTCGAGTCCGTCAGAGGGCTTGAAACACCTGCAAATCACGAACTTATGTTGTCCTTGTAGGCGCCGTTGACCACCTCCCTAGTCTAGGTGGTCGCGGACCGTGCAACACATGGGCAAGAGGACTTACCGCAGAACACCGCGAGCCGCGCCGGTGCCGGCCGCCCAGCGCAGCGCTCTTGTGCTCGGGCGGCTCTCCGAGCAACTTGGTCAGGAGGTCGATCACGTAGTTGGCGATGGCGCCGACGATCGGCTCCTCGTCAGCCGCCGTCGGCGCGACGTACGGCATCCCTCAGCTCCGCGCACTTCGCGCTGAAATGCTGCGACCAACCCGTCGATCTGGCCTCGGATGCAGGCGACTTCATCCGAAGCTCGCGCCGCCGACGACGGATTCAGCGCAAACGGCTCGAGGATGTGGGCCGCGCGCTTGCGGAACGCCGCCTCGTCGCCCGCCCTCTGCCGTAGGAACGCGCGCCAGTCCGGCGTCCGCGGGAGATGCGGATCGAGTCTGGGGCGGCACGTCGAAGAGAAGTGTCAGCGTCGACGTGTGCGGGCACTTCACGCTTCCACGAGAGGAGAATCAGATGGCGATGTTGGGAAGGTTGATCAGTCTCGCGAAGAGCCCTCAGGGGCGGAGGCTTCTGAACCACGCTCAGAAGGCTGCACGAGACCCACAGAACCGCGAGCGGCTCCAGGAGGTGCGGAGCCGGTTCCGCAACAGGAAGACCGCACCTGCCCAGGATTCTCAGGTAGCCGACGCGCAAAGAGTCCAGAAGGCTGTCAAAGGAGACGCAACTCCGGGAAGCGGAAGCAGCGGTAGCGCTGGTGGGGAGTCTGGTGGTCGCTCCTCGGCCGGCGCCGTAGGTGGTGGAACAGGGAAAGAAGAGAGCCGTCTCTCGGACTCCTCCTAGTTCCCGATCCGCACAGCTGAGTGGCAACCCGGCCGGGTGAGGCTCGTGTGGAGGAAACGTCAGGCCGGAGATTGCATGAGCTCACCGGCGACGAGAAGGCGGCGGAGGACCGGGACGGCTCGCCGAGGGCTCTCGACGACCTCTCGAGGCTGACCCGCCGTGTGCGCGGCCGAGCGGGCCGCTGCGCACCCCAGCGGCGTCCTGGTCGTCCGGGGTGTCCGACTACGTCGTGGCGTTGCGCTGCTTCTCGCGCAGCCGCAGGACGGCGCGGACCGTGGCGAGGTAGACCCAGTACGCCCAGCTGAGCCAGATCGCGTCGTCGCAGTCGCGGCGCTGCTCTCGGTTGTTGTGGCGGATCGCGAACCCGTTGGCGAGGCGGAAAGCTCCCCCTCGTCCTTCGGGAGCATCTCCTCCTTGATATCCGATCGCAGGGCCTCGAGCACGTCGACGAGCTCGCGCACTGCCTGGCGGCGCTCAGCCTTCGTCGAACCTCGGCTTCGGAAGATGCGGATGGCCTCGTCAACGCGCGAGATCACCAATTCGGCGTCCGCGCCGGCCGGCAGCGGCGCATCGAGTAGTGGGCGGAACTCCTCGAGCCAGAAATCCTGTTTGCGGCCGGTGATAGCTTCGAAACTACGCCGTTGAACGAGCGGCCAGATGCCGGTCCCGAGGTAGTAGCGCCTTGCAGCTTCGAAGCAGCACCATGTTGAGTCGTTTATGTACGAACAGAGGCTTCGAACCGCGTAAAGTTCCGCCACTGTGAGGGTGAAGCTGCGTCAGAAAGAGACTGGGCGGTGGGTTCCTCTCGCTGAAGGAGTTCAAGGGCGGCCGCGTCAAAGGGTATGGCTGTTCACCTGGCTGCCTCGCGGTGTCGATCGGCCTTTCGCTCTTCTTGACGCTCGCTGTCAACGGCTGCATTCAGCTCTTCGGCTAGCGCGCCGGTCGCCGGATCGTCCGTGGCGCGGAGTCTGCGCGCATGGCGGCAGCGGCGTTCCGCTACGGACGGCGGCGGCGACGAGGCGCGTCGCCTCGACCACAAGCTGGGGCCGCTCCTGCGCGACGAAGTGCGTACTGTTGGCGTTGACGAGGATGCTATTCGTGGCGCGGGAGGCGAGATCGCGGCCGTCCGTGAGCGACGCCCGGAGCACCACGACCGGGCGCGCACCGAAGCTGACAGACGCGAGCTCGAACTGCCCCGGCTCGACCTCGCTCACGACGCACGT
>JACCRW010000180.1 GCA_013813345.1 Actinomycetota bacterium | reverse complement strand
CGAAGCCGAGCTCGAGCCCGTCGAAGACCAAGTCGGCGGCGCCGTCGTCCGAGCCGCCGGTCCGGAAGACGTCGCTGCCGAGCGCCGCCAGCTCGAGCGGCCAGACGAGGAAGAGCGAGAGCGCGAGCGGCGCGACCGCGAGCCCCAGGATGTGTCGCGCGCGCCGATAGGTGCCGAGGCTGCCGAGCCCGCGGGCCCCGAGGTAGAGCGCGCCGCCGATGATGAAGTAGCCGGCGAGCCCATAGATCCCGCCGGCGATCACGGCCCAGACAACGACGAGGAGCGAGTCGTACTCGGCGTCGTCCAGCAGAGTTCCGGCCGTCGAGGTCGCGAGCACGGCCGCGATTCCGGCGAGGTAGACGAGAGCGAGGAGCGGCTCCTGCCGCGCGTCGAGGTCTCCCTGCTCCTCGTTGCGAAGCGCCGCGAAGACAGAGCCGGGGCTGAGGAAGACGGCCGGCACGCGGAGCCACCACTGCCGGTCGGGACTCATCGGGTGAGCGTAGCTTCGCGCGATATCGTGGCCTCGTGGAGCACGACGCCGAGCAGACGACCCAGCTCAACGCGGCGATGCCTTTCGGTGCGACGCTCGGGCTCGAGATCGTTTCGGCCGACACCGACGAGGTGCGCGCCAGGCTCGCGTGGCGCGAGCAGCTCTGCACCGCCGGCGGGATCCTCCACGGCGGGGCGCTGATGTCGCTGGCCGATGCCGCGGGCGCCTACCTCGCCTTCCTGAACCTGCCCGAGGGCGCAGGCGGCACCGCGACGATCGAGTCGAAGACGAACTTCTTCCGCGCCGTGCGCGAGGGCCACGTCCACGCGCGCTCGCGCCTCCTCCACCGCGGCAGGACGACGATCGTGGTCGAGACCGATCTCTACGACGATGCCGAGAAGCACGTTGCCCGCGTCACGCAGACGCAGGCGGTCCTGTGACCTGCACGAGTTGCGGCGCGGCGAACGAGGCTGGACGGAAGTTTTGCGGCGAGTGCGGCAACCCACTCGCCGTCCTCTGCGGCGCTTGCGGGTCGCCGAACCCCTCGACCGCGAAGTTCTGCGGCGAGTGCGGCGTGACGCTGCTCGAGCAGCCGGCGGACCGGACGCAGGCCGCGCGGACCGAACATGTCGCCGAGCGGCGGCTCGTGTCGGTGCTGTTCGTCGATCTCGTCGGCTTCACCACCGCGTCGGAGGCGCGAGACGCCGAGGACACGCGCGAGCTCCTGACGCGCTACTTCGACCTTGCGCGCACGACGATCGAGCGCTACGGCGGCACGGTCGAGAAGTTCATCGGAGACGCCGTGATGGCGCTCTGGGGCGCCCCGATCGCCAACGAAGACGACGCCGAGCGCGCCGTTCGTGCCGCGCTCGAGCTCGTCGAAGGGATCCCGTCGCTCGATCCCGCGCTCCAGGCGCGCGTCGGTGTACTGACGGGCGAGGCCGCAGTCACGCTCGGGGCAGAGGGCCAGGGCATGGTCGCCGGCGATCTCGTCAACACAGCCTCCCGCGTCCAGTCCGCCGCGGAGCCCGGCGCCGTGCTCGCCGGAGACGCGACCGTCCGCGCCAGCCAGGCGGCGATCGCTTACGAGGATGCCGGTACGCACGAACTGAAGGGCAAGACCGAGCCGGTGCGGCTCTGGCGCGCTCTGCGCGTGATCGCGGCGCGGCGGGGTGAGGGACGCGCGTCGGGCCTCGAGGCTCCGTTCGTCGGTCGCGAGCGGGAACTGCGGGTGGTCAAGGACCTGTTCCACGCGACCGCCCACGAGCGGCGCGCCCACCTTGTCTCGGTGATCGGGGTGCCGGGAATCGGCAAGTCGCGAATCGCGTGGGAGTTCGAGAAGTACATCGACGGACTCGCCGAGTCGGCCTGGTGGCAGCGCGGCCGCTGCCTCGCGTACGGCGAGGCTGTCGCCTACTGGCCGCTCGCGGAGATGGTTCGGATGCGGGCGCGGATCGCCGAGGACGAGCCGGCCGAGAGCGCGCTCGGGAAGCTGCGCGCGAGCGTCGAGGAGATCGTCGTCGACCCGGACGAGCGCGCCTTCGTCGAGCCGCGCCTCCAGCACCTCCTCGGCCTGACCGAGCGTGTCGCGCCGGACAAGGCCGACCTCTTCTCGGCCTGGCGGCTCTTCATCGAGCGGATGACCGACCAGGATCCCGTGATCCTCATCTTCGAGGACATCCACTGGGCCGACGGCGCGCTGCTCGAGTTCGTCGAGTACCTGCTGGACTGGTCGCGAAACCACCCGATCTTCGTGCTGACGCTGGCGCGCCCCGACGTCTCGGAACGGCACGGTGGCTGGAGCGCCCAGATCCGCAGCTTCACCTCGCTCCAGCTCGAGCCGCTCGGAAGCGCCG
>JACCRW010000177.1 GCA_013813345.1 Actinomycetota bacterium | reverse complement strand
AGAGTGTCGGCACAGGCGAGTCGAACCATGAGAGCGAGTGCGAGCCCGCTCGTCTGCGCCTTCGCTGTGCGAAGATGGGCACGATGCCTCGGGTCCGCCCCACCAATCCGATCGGCGTCGCGATCACCGCGTTCGAGCTCTGGCGCCGCCTACCGCCGAAGCAGCGCAAGCGCGTGCTCCAGGCGACGCGTACGCACGGGCCGAAGATCGCCTCGGCATTGCTAGCTCGCGGCCGCCGACCGCGCTAGGACAGCGCTTCGCGCGCGATCCGGTCCTGCTCGACGAGGTGCGCGGTCGGATAGCCCTCGCTCGGGCTCGCCCGCCAGGGCCGGCCGACGAAGCGCACCGGTACTCCCGTCGGCGCGGCGGCCTCGAGCCGATGGCGGATCGAGCGCCAGGCGCCCATGTTCTGCGGCTCCTCCTGGGCCCAGACGAGCTCCTCGAGGCTCTGGTACGAGGCAGTGAGCGCAGCCGCCGCCTCGACCGGGAAGGGATAGAGCTGCTCGATCCGGGCGACCGCGACACCGGGCGAGCGCTCGCGCTGCTCGTGGCCGACGAGGTCGTAGTAGACCTTGCCCGAGCAGAGCACGAGCCGCCGGATTTCTGCCCGATCCGTCGTCGAAGGATCGTCGAGCACCGGCTGAAAGCTGCCGCCGGCGAGCTCGGCGAGCGCCGAGGCGGCCTGCTTCAACCGGAGTAGCCCCTTCGGAGTCATCACGACCAGCGGCCGCGGTGTCGCGTCGAGCGCCTGGCGCCGCAGGAGGTGGAAGTACTGAGCGGCCGTCGTGCAGTTGGCGACGCGGATGTTCTCCTGCGCGGCGAGCTGGAGGAAGCGCTCGAGCTTGGCAGAGGAGTGCTCGGGCCCGTTTCCCTCGTAGCCGTGCGGGAGGAGCAGCGTCAGCCGCGAGCTCTGCTGCCATTTCGAGAGCCCGGCCACGAGGAACTGGTCGATCACGATCTGGGCGCCGTTGACGAAGTCGCCGAACTGGGCCTCCCAGAGCACGAGCGAGTCGGGCGCGGCGACCGAGTAGCCGTACTCGAAGCCGAGGCAGGCGTATTCGGAGAGCGGCGAGTTGTAGATCTCGAACGACGCCCCGGACTCCGTCAGGTGCTGCAACGGCACGTGCAGCTCGCCACTGCGCGGATCGTGGAGAACGGCATGCCGATGCGCGAAGGTGCCGCGCTCGGTGTCCTGGCCGGAAAGTCGAATCGGGATCCCGTCGACGAGCAGGCTCCCGAACGCGAGCGCCTCCGCGTGTCCCCAATCGATCCCGCCGTCCGCGAGCGCCGTCCGCCGGCGCTCGAGCTGCTTCAGGAGCTTCGGGTGCACCTCGAAGTCGTCCGGTACCTCGAGGAGCTGCTCGTTCAGCGTCTCCAGCCGCTCGCCGGACAGAGCGGTGACGACGACCTCGCCCGTGTCGGCGGGAATCGAACCGTCCTTCGCCGCCTGCGGCTGCGCGATCGACGCGTGCAGCTCGTCGTGAGCGGCGCGCAGCTCGGCCTGCGTCTCCTCGAAGACGGCGTCAGCCTCGGCCTGAGTGAGGACGCCGTCGGCGACGAGCCGCTCGGCGTACTGCTCCCGCGCGGTCGGGTGACCGGCGATCTGCGCCACCATGAGCGGTTGCGTGTAGGCCGCCTCGTCCTGCTCCTGGTGACCGAAGCGCCGGTAGCCGACGAGGTCGATGACGAAGTCGTGACCGAATTCCTGCCGGTAGGCGAGCGCGAGCCGTGTCGCCGCGACGGCGGCTTCGGGGTCGTCGGCGTTGACGTGCACGATCGGGATGTCGAAGCCCTTGGCGAGGTCGCTGGAGTAGCGGGTCGAGCGCCCTTCCTGGGGATCCGTGGTGAAGCCGACCTGGTTGTTCGAGATGATGTGGAGCGTCCCACCCGTCGTGTAGCCGTCCAGGTTCGAGAGATTGAGCGTCTCCGCCACGACTCCCTGACCGGCGAACGAGGCGTCACCGTGGATCAGGATCGGGAGCGCCACGGACGGATCGTGGATCCCGGCGCCGCTCGAGCGGTCTGTCTGCTCGGCGCGCGCCCAGCCTTCGATCACCGGGTCGACGGCCTCGAGGTGACTCGGGTTCGGAGCGAGCGTGATCGTGACCTCGCCGTTCTCGGTCGCACGGGTGCCGGTCGCCGGGAGGTGGTACTTGACGTCGCCGGTGCCGCCCTCCTCGTCCACCACAACCGCTTCGATCGTCCGCTCGCCCTCGAACTCGCGCAGGATCGAGCCGTAGGGGTGCCCAGTCGTATGGGCGAGCACGTTGAGACGGCCACGGTGGGCCATCCCGATCACGATCTCGTGAGCGCCCATCGACGCCGCCAGCTCGATCGCCTCGTCGAGCATCGGCATCATCGAGTCGAGCCCCTCCAGCGAGAACTGCTTCTGGCCGAGGAAGCTCTTGCGCAGGTACTGCTCGAAGCCCTCGGCGCGAGTGAGCTTGGCGAGCAGCCGCTTGCGCTCCTCCGCCCCCAGCGTCTCGCGGTAGCGCCCGGACTCGATCGCCTGGCGCAACCACACCCGCTCCGCGTGGTCGGAGAGATGCTCGATCTCGTAGGCGATCGTGCCGCAGTAGACGTCCTTCAACGCCGGCAATGCCTCGAGGAGGGTCGGACCCGAGACGTGGACGCGGAGGAGCGAGCTCGGGATCCGGGCCTGCAGCTCGGGGGTGAGCGAGGGGATCAGCCTCGTCTCGTCGAGTGCGGGGTCGCCCATCGGCTCGGAGCCGAGCGGGTCGAGCCTGGCGGCGAGGTGGCCGTGCATTCGATGCGCCTTGACAAGCGCCATTGCGGCAGCGACGCCGCCGAGCAGCGTCTCGTCGACTTCGGCGGCGGGAGCGGAGGCGGGAGGCGTCTCCGGCGCCACCGCCGCATGCCCGTTGCCGGTCGCGGCCGCAGCCAGCAGGCGCTGCAGCCCGGGGAGCGCGGCGACGAGGCTGCTGTCGCCGCTCTCGAAGAGCGTGCGCCATTCGGCCGGAACCGAGTCCGGGTCCTCCAGATAGTCCTCGAGCAGCAGGCTCGCGTAGCCCGCGTTGAGGCCGTCTACCTCGTTGCTGCTCACGTTAGTAGAGGGGATTTTCGGTGATGACGGCGATCGCCATTCCGAGGATCCAGCAGACGACGACAGCGGCGATCGCGAAGCCGGCAAGACGTGAGTATCGAGTCGTCATCCGCGCTGCCACGAGCGCCAGCACGACCGCGACCGGGATCAGCCGAACCGGTCGATACGCCACGCCGAGGAGACTCGTGAAGATCGCGGCGGTCGCCAGCAGCCCCGCGACGGCCTCCCGCGCCTCGTGCCGGCGGCTCTCGCTGGCCTCCGGGATCGTGCTCATCGAGCCACCTGCGCTCGCCTGCGTGCCCCGGCCGAGCGGCCGCCACGAGGCAGCGGGCGCCGTGGGGCACCACGACCGCGACGCCGCCAGTCGCACGATGGACCGAGATCGAGGGCGCCTGGATCGAGAGCGACCAGCCGCCCAACGCCCTGCAGCGGGCGCGGCTCCGCCTTGATCGCCCACCAGACGACGGCGCAGAGGTAGACGACGGGGATCTTCAGGATCACGAGCATGAAGACGAGCTCCCAGATCACACGCCCGAGTTTACGCGATCCGTGTACGAGATCGGTAAGGGCTTCCTTGCGGTGGTTAGCACCGCTCGGATCCGGGGCAAGAAGCCCTGCATGAGTCGAGAGACGCTTGCGCCACTGCTCGACGCCGGCGAAGAAGCCGGCTGTCTGAACCTGTCCGAGTTCAGCGCCGCGCTCCAGGAGCTCGAGCTGGACGAGGACGAGCTCGAGGCGCTCTACGTCGAGCTCGAAGAGCGGCAGATCGCCCTCTCCGACGATTGCGGGCGAGCCCAGAAGCAGGATGCCACCTACGTCAATGGTGATCTCGCGACCGCGACCACGGATTCGCTGCAGCTCTTCCTGAACGAAGCGGGGCGCTATCCCCTGCTGACGGCGGCGGAGGAGGTCGAGCTCGCGAAGCGGGTCGAGCGCGGCGACCAGCAGGCGAAGGACCGGATGGTCAACTCGAACCTGCGACTCGTGGTCTCGATCGCGAAGCGCTACCAGGGCCACGGGCTTTCGCTGCTCGACCTGATCCAGGAGGGCGTGATCGGCCTGATCCGCGCCGTCGAGAAATTCGACTGGCGTCGCGGCTTCAAGTTCTCCACGTATGCGACCTGGTGGATCCGCCAGGCGGTCCAGCGCGGCGTCGCGAACAAGTCGCGCACGATCCGGATCCCGGTTCACATCGCCGAGCGGGAGACGCGAATCGGACGAGCCGAGCGCGAGCTGAGCGCGAAGCTCGGTCGGCCGCCGACAGACGAGGAGATCTCCGTCGCGTCGAAGGTCTCGCTCAAGCACCTGAAGGAGGTGCGAGAGGCGGCGCGCGCGGTCACGAGCCTCGACAAGCCCATCGGGGAGAACAACGATGCGTCGATCGGCGACCTCGTCGGCGGCGTTGAGAACGGCGTCGAGGCCGAAGTCGAGATCAGCCTCACGGAGACCACGCTCCACCGGGCCCTCGAGGAGCTTCCCGAGCGCCAGCGCGACGTGCTGCGGCTTCG
>JACCRW010000164.1 GCA_013813345.1 Actinomycetota bacterium | reverse complement strand
CCGTTCTACTGCCCGGCCGACAAGCACGTCTACATCGACCTCGGCTTCTTCCGCGAGCTCCAGAGCCGCTTCGGCGCGCGGGGCGACTTCGCCCAGGCCTACGTGATTGCGCACGAGTTCGGCCACCACGTCCAGAACGTGCTCGGCGTCAGCGCCGACGTCCGTCAGCAGCAACAGGAAGACCCGGACGGCGCGAACGAGCTCTCGATCAAGCTCGAGCTCCAAGCCGATTGCCTCGCAGGCGTCTGGGGTCACTCCGCGCAGCAGGAGGGGCTGCTTCAACCTGGCGACGTCGAGGAAGGCCTAAATGCGGCGGCCGCCGTCGGCGACGACCGAATCCAGCAGAAGTCGGGCCGAGGCGTCAACCCGGAGAGCTGGACGCACGGCTCCTCCGAGCAGCGGATGGCCTGGTTCCAGAAGGGCTTCGAGAAGGGCGACCCCTCCGCCTGCGACACCTTCAAGGGCGACATCTAGCGGGACTTGCGCCGCCGCGGAGGCGCGGAGATGATGCGGCCGTGCCCGACGAGAGGAGCGGCTGCGGGTGCGAGTCCGAGGTGATCCTCGACGTCGTCTTCCACCGCGGACTGCTCTTCCTCGCGGTTGCGAACATCGGCGACCGGCCGGCGCTCGAGGTTCGAATCCGCTTCAAGCGCGCTTTCACCGGGCTCGGCGGGACGCGCAAGCTGCACCGCCTCGCGCTCTTCGAGCGGCTCGAGTTCCTCGCCCCGCGCAAATCGATCGAGGTCTTTCTCGACCGCAGCGCCTCCTACTTCGCGCGGGACGAGCCGACCTTGCTCGAAGCCGCGATCGCCTGGCGAACCACCGCCGGCGAGGAGCGCAAGAGCAACGTGACCCACGACCTCGAGATCTACCGCGATCTCGCCTACATCGACAGGGAGGTTCCCACCCGTGCCGACCCAGCGTGACAATCCGTATGCGAACTTCAACTTCGTCGTCGAGATCGACGGCGTCGAGGTGGGAGCCTTCAGCGAGGTCGACCTCCCCGAGGCGACGATCGAGGCGATCGAATATCGGGACGGCAGCGATCTGAGCTCAGGCGTCCGCAAGCTGCCCGGCCGCGTCAGCTACGCGAACGTCGTCCTCAAGCGGGGGCTCAGCGGCCGCACCGATCTCTGGGAGTGGTTCAAGGCAACGCGGGACGGCACGCTCCAGCGGCGCAACGTGGCGATCGTGCTCCTCGACGAGGCGCGCAAGCCCGTCCAGCGCTGGCTGCTCCGGGATGCCTGGCCGGCGCGTTTCTCCTTCAGCCGGCTGGACGGACGCGGCAACGAAGTGGTGATCGAAACGCTCGAGCTCGCCTACGAGGGGTTCGAGACCGAATAGTCCGACGGGACGGGCGTCGAGCGCGGCGGCGAGTAGTCGCGGTCGCCGACCTCGATCGCGCGCGCGATCAGACGCACGGCGCGCTTGCTGTCGCGGGTCCCGCGCACGCGCCAGGCGAGCTCACCTCGCGTGCTTCGAGCCTCGACGAGCCACGGACGTCCGAAGACAACTCTCGTGACGAGGCCGACAAGTGCCACGAGGACTGCAGCGACCCCCACGAAGAGCGGGATCCCTCCGAGCAGAAGGAAGAGGAGGACTCCGAGGAGGATGAGGGAAAAGGCCGACTCCGAAGTCGTCGTGCCAGGACCGGAAAGTCGAGACCCTCCGTGGTCGGGCGCCATCCTCGCCGTCGCCAGCGTGGAAGCTCGAACCAGCGGCGACCCACCGTCCACGCAACTCCATCGGGGTCGACGACGTCCACTCAGAGCCCCAGCCGGTCGAGCTGGGCGTCCTCGCGGCGCCAGCGCGGGCGCACCTTGACCACGAGCTCGAGGAAGATCTTCTTTCCGAGCAGCCGCTCGATCTCCGGCCGGGCGCGCACGCCGATCTCGCGGATCACCGCGCCCTTCTTGCCGACGAGGATCTGCTTCTGCGAGTCCGTCTCGACGAGGACGAACGCGCGCAGCAGCTTCTGATCGAGCTCGTCCAGCTCGACCGAAATCGAGTGCGGCACCTCGTCACGCGTGAGCTGCAGCGCCTTCTCGCGAATCAGCTCGACGATCCGCTCGGTATCGGTCTGATCGGTCGCCGACTCGCGCTCGAAGAATGGCTGCCCCTCGGGCAGCAGGTGCAGCAGATCGCCGCGCAGCTCGTCGACCCCGTCCTTCGTGACCGCGCTCACCGGATGGAGCGCGTGGAAGTCGCCAAGCGCCGCCGCGGCCTTCATCCCGGTGACGATGTGGCTCGGCTTCAGGTTGTCGACCTTGTTCAACGCGATGATCACCGGGATCCCGAGCGCGTAGACCCGCCGCGCGATGAAGCGGTCGCCGCCGCCGATCCGGTCGCGCGCGGACAGGACGAAAAGGACGATGTCGATGTCCTCGAAGGACGTGTCCACCGTCGTCTGCATCCGCTCCGTCAGCTTGTCCATCGGCTTCTGGAAGCCGGGCAGGTCGACGAGCACGAGCTGGTAGTCCTCGCCGTTCGCGACCCCGTAGATCCGTCGCCGCGTCGTGTTCGGGACGCGCGAGGTGATCGCGATCTTCTCGCCGACGAGCGCGTTCACGAGCGTCGACTTGC
>JACCRW010000394.1 GCA_013813345.1 Actinomycetota bacterium | reverse complement strand
CTGGTGCTCCACGCCGGCGCTTCGACTCCTCTCACAGCTCGTAGGGAGCGGCGAGCATAGCAGCGTCCAGGAGCGACCTCAATCCCGTCGCCGCAGTTCGTGAAACGGCGCTGAGCAGGGGTTTTTGCCAACGCGCGGACTTCTCCACACCTGGGGAAAAGCTGTGGGCGAACGCGTGTCGCGGTGCCCGTTTGCGGCTCTTTCCACCCACGCGGCCGGCTGTGGATAACGGGCCGCGGCGAGCCTCGTCTATACTTTTCACCTCCGCCGGCCGGCGGCTTTTTTCCGAGGGAAAGCGAACTCACCGTGAAACGCACCTATCAGCCCAACGTCCGACGCCGCAAGCGCAAGCACGGCTTCCGCGCGCGCATGGCGACGAAAGCAGGACAGGCGATCTTGAAGCGTCGGAGGGCGAAGGGCCGCAAGAACCTCTCCGCCTGAGCCGACGCGCAGAACGCCATTCTCCCGAGCACCAGCATGAGCGACACGACGCAGCGCCGGAATCGCCTCTCTCGCTCCCGCGACTTCGACGCCGTCTACCGTCGTGGACGTTCGACGACGACCCGCTATCTCGTTCTCCATTGGTTCCCACGGGACGCCGGCGACGAGGAGTCACGGGGAGACGCGCCGCGCCTGGGCCTCGCCGTGCCGAAGTCGGTGGGGAACGCAGTCGTTCGCAACCGCGTCAAGCGACAGCTCCGCGCGACCTGGGCAGAGCTCGCCGCGACGGCCCGCCCGGGCCACGACTACGTGCTCGTGGCGCGGCCCGGGCTGGCCGAGCCGGCTGACACTCGCGGCCACGACTGGCTCGTCGAGCGCGTAACCGAGGTGCTCGAGAAGGCGTCTGCATGAGATACCTCGGGATCGCGCTCGTCCAGGCCTGGCGGCAGACCTTCGGGCGGCTGACGCCGGAGGGAACCTGCAAGTACCACCCGAGCTGCTCGCAGTACGCCCTCGACGCCTTCGAGAAGCACGGGCTTCTGAAGGGGACTGGGAAAGCGGTCTGGCGTCTGCTGCGCTGTAACCCGTGGAGCCACGGCGGCGTGGACTACGCATGATCCTCGCCGGCATCCTCACTCCGCTCGAGGATCTCCTCACCTGGGCGCTCACGAACCTCCACGACACGGTTGGCCTCCCCTGGGCCTGGTCGATCGTCGCCCTCGTCGTGATCGTGCGGATGCTCCTCGTCCCGCTCACCGTCCGCCAGATCCACTCGATGCAGAACCTCCAGGCGCACGCCCCGGAGATGAAGGCGCTCCAGACGAAGTACAAGCACGACCGCCAGAAGATGAACCAGGAGCTGATGGCGTTCTACAAGGAGAACCAGATCAACCCGGCCGCCTCCTGCCTGCCGATCGTCGCGCAGATCCCGGTCTTCATCGGCCTCTTCTTCGTCCTCCGGGGCTTCGAGGGCGAGATCTTCCCGGCCTACCGCGCGATGGGGGAGGGCACGGGCGACCTCGAGTGGCTCAACCTCGTCCACATCATCGACAACACGAAGGTCGGCTGGGGGCCGCTCCTCGTCGTCATGTACGCGATCAGCCAGCTCACCTCGTCGTACCTGATGTCGGCGACCATGCAGCCGGCCCAGCGCGCGCTGATGTTGATCCTGCCGATCGCGTTCATCCCGTTCGTGCTCAACTTCCCGGCCGGCCTGATGCTCTACTGGCTGACCACGAACCTCTGGACGACGGGTCAGGGGCTGATCACGCGCAAGCTGACGCCGAAGCGGGAGCCGCCGCCGAAGAAGAGCTCGCGGACGCCGCCTAAGAGCGAGGCCACGGCGAAAGCGGAGCGTCCGGCGGAGACGAACTCGACGAACGAGCCGAAGCCCGTCCAGAACGGCCCGCCGCGGGTCAAGAAGGTCAAGCGCAAGAAGGGCGGCGCCCGCCGGTGACGGAGGTCTCCGTGGAGGCAAGCGGGGAGACGGTCGGCGAGGCGAAGTGGTCGGCCCTGCGCGAGCTCGAGCGGAAGCGGCCGGGTCTCGATAAGACGCAGGTGCGCTTCCAAGTCGTGAGCGAGGGCGAGCGCGGCCTCCTCGGAGTGGGGTACGAGCCCGCCCGAGTGCTGGCGAGCATCGAGGAAGACGGCGCCCCGCCCGTCGCCGCTCGCTCCGAGCCGGCCGAGGGCGAGAGCGCGGATGGAGCGCGCCTGCGCGAGCTCGTCGACCGAATCGCGCACGAGATCGGCGCTCGCTCGCAGATCGCGATCGAAGAGACGGACGAGGAGATCCGCGCGACCTGCGACGGCCCCGAGCTCGGAATGCTGATCGGCAAGCACGGCCAGACGATCGATGCGATCCAGTACCTCGCGAGCGCGGTCCTCTATCGCGGCCGTTACGACGAGCGCAAGCGGGTCGTGGTCGACGCGGCCGGCTATCGCGCGCGTCGGCAGACCGCTCTCGACGCGCTCGCGCTTCGGCTCGCCGAGCAGGCTTCGGCGACAGGTCAGCGGGTGGCGCTCGAGCCTATGACCGCGGTGGAGCGCAAGGTCGTACACGAGCGGCTGAAGGACGATCCCGAGATCGAGACTCTGAGCGAGGGGACGGAGCCGAACCGCTACGTGGTCATCGTTCCGCGCAACGTCGCTGTCTGACGTTCTCGAGCGCTGGTTGGCGGCGGTCCTGGCGACGCCAGGGCTGACGGCGCTGAAGGATCCAGTCGAGGCGAGGCGGGTGTTGTTCGAGGACGCGCTGGCGGGGCTCGACCTCGTGCGGGGGCTCGATGGGCCGATCGTGGACGTCGGTTCCGGCGGCGGTACCCCCGGGATCCCGCTCGCCGCTTCGCTCCCGGATCGGGCCGTGACGCTGCTCGAGGCAGAGCGCCGTAAGGCCGAGTTCCTCGAGCGCTGGACAGCCGAGCTCCCGAACCTGAGCGTGATCTGGGGCCGAGCAGAGACTCAAGTAACAGACTGTTACGAGGTCGCCGTCGCCAAGGCGCTCGCTCACCCGCCCGTCGCGGCGGAGTGGTGCCTGCCGCTCGTGAAGGAGGGCGGGGCGGTGATCCTCTGGGTCGGACCGAGCGCGGAGCCCGACCGGGTGGCCCGCGCGGCCGAGCGGGTGGGAGGCGAGCTCGCGGAGAGCCCGCCCGGCTTCCTCGTCCTGCGCAAGACCGGCCCGACTCCGCCCGGCTTCCCCCGCCGTCCCGGCCTTGCGAGGAAACGGCCGCTGGCCTAAGCCGGAGCCGGGCGTGCGTTCCGGAGCCGAATCCCGCTGAACTCGAGGGTCGAGCTGGTGATCTTGTTCCACAGCGGCCAGAGGTTCGGGATCACCCTGAGCTCGATCCCCGCTTGCTCGTGGAGCTGCGCGAGATCATGCAGTCGTCGCGTCTCGAGCGGCTCGACCACGACCCGTGAAAGCCAGTAGCCGCCGACGTCGGGGTGTCGCTCGAAGACGGCCGCGGGGAGTCGATATGCGAAGACCTCGGCTGCACGCATCCGCTCGATCCAGCCATCCTCGATCGCGTGCACCCGCTCGGAGCCGCCGAGGAGTTTGACGTCCGCAGCCGTGGTCCTCTTGCCGGCCCAGAACGTTGCTCGCGGGCACTCGCGCGGGAACCAGTACAGCGGCAGATGGCGGGTGTCGATCGCCCAGACGAATGCCTGCGCGGGCAGATACGAGCCGCCGAGCCGAGGCTCGAACCGCTGGATGCCGGACTCCCCGCTCACATGCCAGAGAGCGTGCGGGCCCTCGTTTGCGTGCGGCGGAGCCGGATCGCGCACGTCGCGACTCTAGCCGCCCCCCTCTCTAGGCTTGAAGCATGCCCGGCACCATCTACGCGCTCGCGAACCAGAAGGGCGGCGTCGGCAAGACGACGACCGCCGTCAACCTCGCAGCCTGCCTCGCCGAGGCCGGGGAGCAGGCGCTGCTCGTCGACCTCGATCCGCAGGCGAACGCGACCTCCGGCCTCGGCGAGAAGGCGAACGGCAGCTCGAGCTACGACCTCCTCGACGGCGCCTCCGTTGCCGAGGTCGCGCGCCCGACACGCTTTGCCAACCTCCAGCTCGTGCCGGCGAAGCCGGAGCTCGCGGGCGCTGCCGTGGAGCTCGGCCGCCACGCCGACGGCGAGCGCTACCTCCAGGCCTCCCTCGCGGGTGCGCGAGACCGCTATCGGTTCGTCTTCCTCGATTGCCCGCCCTCGTTCGGGCCGCTGACCGTGAACGCCCTCGCGGCGGCCGACCGCGTGCTCGTCCCCGTGCAGGCCGAGTACTACGCACTCGAAGGCCTCTCGCAACTACTCGGCTCGATCGAGCTCGTCAAGAAGCGGCTGAATCCGCGGCTCGGGATCGCCGGGATCCTGCTGACGATGGTCGACGGACGGACGAGGCTCGCCGCCGAGGTCGAGGCGGAGGTGCGGCGTCACTTCGGCGAGCTGGTCTTCACGACGACGGTCCCACGGTCGGTCCGCCTCGCCGAGGCGCCGAGTCACGGTCTCCCTGCAATCGCGTACGACCGCCGCTCCTCCGGGGCCGAGGCGTACTGGAAGGTGGCGATGGAGCTTGTCGAGCGGTCCTAACCCAAGTTCGCGTCGAGGCCTCGGCCGCGGCTTGGAGGTCCTGATCGGCGGCGCCGAGGCCCAGGGGCCGCAGCTCGCCCACCTTCCCGTCGACGCGATCCACGCGAACCCGCGCCAGCCCCGCCGCCGCTTCGAGCCGGAGGCGACCACCGGGCTCGCAAGCTCGCTCAAGCAGCAGGGCGTCTTGCAGCCGATCGTCGTTCGGCCCCGGAACGAGGGCGGCTACGAGCTGATTGCCGGCGAGCGCCGCTGGCGCGCGGCTCGCGAGGCCGGCCTCGCGACGCTGCCCGCGCTCGTCCGCGAGGCCGATGACCGCGAGACCCTGCTACTCGCCCTCGTCGAGAACGTTGCTCGCGAGCAGCTCTCTCCGGTCGAGGAGGCTCGCGCGTACGCCTCGCTCGTGGACGAGTTCGAGCTCTCCCTCGGCGAGGTGGCTGAGCGCGTCGGCCGCTCCAAGCCGGCCGTCTCGAATCGGTTGCGGCTGCTGGAGCTGCCCGAGGAGGTGCTCTGGATGGTCGCCAGGGGCGAGCTGACCGAGGGCCACGCTCGAGCCGTGCTCTCGTTGCCGGACCACGATGAGCGCAAGCGGCTCGCGAAGCGGATCGTGCGCGAGGCGATGTCCGTCCGCGGTGCCGAGAAGGCGGCACAAGACGGAGGCGCGAGGCGACGTCCACGCGCAGCGACCAGGATCGACCCGGCGCTGGCCGAACGCGCTCGCGCCGCCGCCGAGCGCCTGACCGGCCTCCCCGCCCGAGTCTCCGCCGGCAAGCTCGAGCTCCACTTCGGCGAGGAGGTGCGGCTGGAGGAACTGGTCGAGACTCTGGAGGCTCTCTAACACAAAAAGCCTGCAAAGGCAGGCTTTTGTGCATGGGCGATCCTGGATTCGAACCAGGGACCTCCGCCTTATCAGAGCGGCGCTCTAACCAACTGAGCTAATCGCCCTCGCGACGGGGGATTCTAGCCAGAGCGCGGGAATCGCTAATGGACGACGTTCGTGCGCCGGACGTAGTCCTCGACGGCGAGGAGGAAGTGCTCGTCGCTGGCGATCTCCGCGATCGTTCCCTTCGTCCCCTCGTCGAGCTCGTCGTCGCGATGGAGGCCGGCGATGAACGGCTCGAGCGTCCCGTTCTTCGACATCGCCGCCATCCGCAGGCAGAGGAGCTTTGTCCGCTCGTCCTGAGCGACGGCCTCGAGCGATTCGATGTCGTGGAGCCAGAGGTCGACCACGGGTGTGCAACGGGGGCGCGCGCCGACCGGTTACGGCCCGCCGCCGGTCTCGGAAGGCGTCGGGCTACACTGCGGCCGAGGCCGAGGATGCGCGAGATGCTGATCTACGGGGTGAGCTTCGACCTGGTCGGCAAGCAGCCGATCGTCCTTCTCAAGACCTCTGACGGGAACAAGTTCCTCCCGATCTGGATCGGCCATCCCGAGGCTGCGGCGATTCTCGTCAAGCTCCAGAACGCCGCGACGCCGCGGCCGATGACGCACGACCTCGTCACCGACATGCTGTCGCACCTCGATGCAGAGGTCGTCGCGGTGACCGTGACCGAGATGCGCGACAGCACCTACTACGCGCGGATCACCTTGCGCCGGAACGGCTCGGAGCTTGAGATCGACTCGCGCCCGTCCGATGCGATCGCCCTGGCCGTGCGAGCCGGGGCGAAGATCTATGCGGCCGACGAGGTGATCGAGGAGTCCGGGATCGAGTTCGAGGGCGAGGGCGGCGAGCACGACGAGCTCGCCGGGGTGACGCCGCTCGCCGAGCTCGACCCCGACGAGTTCCGGCGCTTCCTAGACACGGTCAGCCCGGACGAGTTCGCGAAGGAGGACGAGCCGAGCTAGAGGCTTGTTCGTCCGACCTCGCGCTTCGTCAGGGCGAGCACCTCCGCGAGGAGCTCGCGCACGCCGTCGGCCGAGAGCGGGCCGCGGTTGACCGTCTCCAGATGGGAACGCAGCCATTCCTCGCGCGCGGGGTCGAGGAAGCCGAGGCCGTGCGCTTCCTTCACGTGTCGCAGCTCGAGGACGAGCTCGAGCCGCCGGTTGACCGCCTCGACGAGGCGCTCGTCGAGCTCGGTCAGCTCGGCTCGAAGTCTGCAGACCTCCGGTGGAACGCTCACGGTCGGCCGCGCCAATCGAGCTCGACAGGCTTGCCGGTGCGCTCGATCGTGAGCAGGCGGAACGGGAACGCAAGCACGGCCGCGCCCGGGCGGGCGAGCGTCGGGGCCTGCTCGCGCACGCTGACGACGATCCGCCGACGCTCCTCCGTCACCGCCACGATGTCGAGTGCGTAAGCGCTGCTCGAGCGCGGGCCGGCCGCGACGAGCACCGCCTCGCGGCGTCCGAAGTCGATCGGCGGCGCCGTCGCCGATGGGCCTAGGGCGGAGCGAAGGGAGCGTCCGCCGCCGAACGTGCGGAGCTGCGAGCGGGCCGGCTCCGCGAGTGTCCGCCCGGTCAGGTCGCGCCAGACGAGCGGCCGGCCGCCGCCCCGAGCCCAGAGCTCCTGCCAGCCGAGCCAGCCGACTGCCGCGACCGCCACGCCGGCGAGCGCGCTAGAGGTAGACCGTGACCGTCGCACCGTAGGGATGCCCCGCGAAGAGCTGCGGCGCGACCCACATCGGCACGCGCACGCAGCCGTGCGACGCCGGATAGGCCGGCACGGACGGATAGCCGTGGATCGCAAAGCCGCGGAGGAAGTACATCGGGTACCAGAGCACCCAGTCGAAGCCCGTGACCTTGCGATAGACCCGCCACGTGCCGAGCGGCGTGTTTCCGGTCGCGCCGGTCGAGACGTGCACGACCCGGGTGACCTCGCCGCCGCGGACCTCCAGGAGCAGCTGCCGGGTCTTGTCGACCTCGATGTGGTCGAAGCCGCGGGCTCGGGGCTCGGGGACGCCGGAGCGCGCGAGCAAGCTCCAGAGTGCCGGCTCGACCCGTCCCGTCCGGGCGAGCCCATGCACCTTCTGGAAGGCCAAGACCGCCTCGAACGTGTCCGTCCCGTAGACCGTGTCCACACCGCGCAGCGCGTAGCGGAGCTCCGCGAGGCGCCGCTCGAGCACGAGGACGCTCGGGCCGCGGGCGCCGACCGCGAGCGCCGGGAGCACGACCTGGGCTGCCAGTGACCGCCTCGCCGGAAGGAAGCCGGGGCGGGGAACCGTTGTCACGATCGCGCGCAGGCGTCCCGCCGCAGCGGTCGGGAGTGCGAGGCGCAGGCTCGGACCGGCTCGCTTGCGTGCGACCAGCCGTCCGTCCCGGCGGATCTCGACCCGAAGAGAGCCGGCGCCCGCCGGAACGAGGCGGGCCGCTACCGACAGCCGCCCGCCCACCGGCGCCGACCGGTCGAGCGAGGCCACGAGCCTCGGACGGAGCGCGATCGATCGCGGCTTCGAGCGCGCTGCGCCGTAGCGGGCGTGGTAAGGGCCAGCAGAGCGAAGCCGCAGGAGCGCCCGGAAGCGGCCGCTTGCGCTCACGCGCGCCGAGGCGACGTGGATTCGGCCTCGGTAGATCTGAACGCGACCGCCTGCGACCGCGGGCCGCAGCTCACCACCGATTGTCGTGGGACTGCCGTAGTCGGCCGACCGCGGCGCCGAGAGCGTGACGGTTCGTTTGCGGACGACGAGCACGACCTGCGCCTGCGCGCTCTCGCCGCTCTCGGTCGTGGCCATGACCACTGCGACGTAGCGTCCGGGCGCGTAGACGTGCCGGACGGATGCGCCCGTCGCCGAGGCGCCGTCGCCGAGCTTCCAGCTGTAGCTCGCCGGCTCACCGCTTGCGGTCAGCGTCACCGCGAGTGGCCCGACCCCCGTCGTGGTCGACGCGGCGATCACCACCGCGGGCGCAGCCGCCACGGCGTCTCTAGAGAAGGCGCCGCTCGCCGCGAAGCCGAGGCCGGCCAGAAAGACGAGCGCTACCCGCATGCGCGGGAGGATAACTCGCCGCTCAGGTCGCTACAGCCACGATCAGGCTGGTCGCGTTGAAAGCGCAGTGGATGAGCATCGGGGGATAGATGCTGTCCGTGCGAAGCCGGACGAAGCCGGTGACGAGCCCGAAGACGACGAGCGCGGGCAGCGCGAGCACGAGGCCATGGCCGAGCCCGAAGCAGATCGCGGTTGCGACGACCGCGATCCAGGGGCCGAAGCGCAGGAGGAGCGAGAGCCCCGCGCCTCGGTAGAGCAGTTCCTCGACGACGGGGCCGATGAGCGCGACAGCGACGAAGTTGGCCGCATAGGCGCCCGCGCGGCTCGAGTCCCAGCCCTCGGGCGTGAGCCCCTGCTCCTCGCCCGCGTCCAGAACGAGGAGGAGCAGGCCGGCCCCGATGAAGATCGCGACGTAGCCGGCGAGCACCCAGCTGAGCGCGCTCGGCCACGAACGGGGCCGGTGCAGCGCGAAGAAGTCCGCCTTCGGCAAGCCGCGACCGATTCCGAAGACCACGATCGCGAGGAGGATCGCGTAGAGAATCGCGCTTCCGGTGGCCGTCTCGTACTGGTAGAGAACGTCGCTCTCGGGCTTGCCGCCGCTGAGGCGGCCCGCGTAGTTCAGGGTCGCGAGCGCGGCAACCAGGGCGATCCAGCCGACGAGCCTCGACGAGGCGGCCTGCTCCGACTCGCTCGGCTCCTCTCTCCGGACGCTCATGCCACCCACTGCCATAGCGCCCATTGCACCACGGCGATGCCGAGCAGCGCGGCAGAGACCGACGTCAGAGCGGAGTGCAGGCGCGGGCGCGAGCCGAGCGTGGCGAGCACGAGCAGCAGCGGAAAGAGAACGAGCCCAAAGCGCGACATCGAAAGGAGCGGCCAGCGCTCCGACGGGAACGAGAGCGGGATCGCCAGGCTGACGAGCGCGAAAAGCCCGTAGGGCGCGCCGAAGCGCCGCCAGGCCGCAAGCGCGAGGACGAGGAAGCCGACGGTGAATCCAAGCTGTTGCAGGTTGAGGGCGAGATCGCGGCCCGAGCGGTCGGCGAAGAGCACCGCGACGCCTTCCCAGAGCCCTCCCACCGGGCCGGCCCAGGACAGCTCTCGATTCCAGATCCCCTCCTGCGCGCGCAGGAAGGCGAACGGCTCCTCGATCCAGGCGGCGAGGAGGAGCGGATACGCCGCGGCGATCGGAATCGAGACGGCGAGCCGCAGGAAGGCGCGGCGGCGGTCGTCGGCTCGCCACGCGAGGAGCGCCAGCGCCGGGAGGAGGGCGATCCCGGCCGGCCGGGTCAGCATCGCGAGGCCCGTTGCGACGCCGGCGCCGAGGAAGCGGCCCCGCTCGGCAAGGAGGAACGCCGCCAGCGCGAGGGCGAGATAGAGCGACTCGCTGTAGACCGCCTGGAGGAAGAGCGCAGTCGGGAAGATGGCGAGGTAGAGGACGGCACGCCCGGCCCCTGCCTCGTCGAGCCGCTCCCGGGCGAGTCGCTGGAGCAGGACGAAGGCGACGGCGCACGCGGCGAGCGAGAGCAGAACACCGGCAAGCACGTAGTGACCGGCTAGGAGCCGCCCGAGCAGCGCCACGAGTCCCGGATAGAGCGGGAAGAACGCGGGGGTGCTGGACGGCGCGCCCGAGTAGCCCTGCTCGGCGATCCTGAGATACCAGTCGCTGTCCCAGCGTGCCCAAACGTCGATTCCGACGCCAAGCTCGTGGAGGCGGGGACTGTCCCAGCGATCGGCCTCCGGGTGCCGGTTCGGCTCGAAGACGAGGAGCGCGAAGAGGGCAGCCAGCCAGAGCGCGACCCGGCTCCAGAGGAAGATCTCGAGCGCGGGACTTCGCCAGGCAGACCGCAGCCGCTGACCCACGTCCACGAGACCCCCGATGATAGGCCGTGCCGAGCGGCTCTGAGGAACGGGCGCCGCGCCGTCGAATCGGTCGGCATGGAGCTCTGGCAGCGCCTGCTCGCGATCGGAATCGTGCTCGCCGCGGCAGCCCTGCTCGCGCGAGCGATTGACCGGCGGATCCTGGGCGGCGACCGGAGCCCGGAGGCGCTGACCCGCTACCGCGTCCTGCGCCGCACGATCAGCGTCTCGATCGTGACGATCGGCCTCCTCTCGGCGCTCCTCGTGATCCCGCAGGTACGGGCGATCGCAGGCGGCCTCCTCGCCTCGTCGGCGATCCTCGGCCTGATCGTGGGCTTCGCCTCCCAGCGCACGCTCGGGAACTTCGTCGCTGGCCTGATGATCGCGATCACCCAGCCGTTGCGGCTCGGAGACTGGGTCGAGATCGGGGACGTCGCCGGCAGCGTCGAGGAGATCGGCCTGATGTACACCTTCATCCGAACCGAGGACAACGCCCGGCTCGTGATCCCGAACGAGAAACTGGCGTCGGATACGATCCGCAACTCGACAATCCGCAGTCCCGCCAAGGTCGCGCAGGTCACAGTGCAGGTTCCGCCCACACACGATCTCGGGCAGCTCGTCGAGGTCCTCCGCTCGGAGGTGCCAGGCGAGCGCGACGAGGTTTTCGTCAGCGCCCTCGAGGGGTCACCCACCCTGACGATCCGAGCGTGGACCGAGGATCACGTCGCGGCTGAGCGGCTCGAGCGCGACCTCCGCCTGCGTGTCCACGCGCGGCTGCGCGAGCAAGGGATCAACGGGAACGGGATCGACTCATGACGCCGCCCCGGAAGGGAGGCCGGCGGGCGAGCCGCCCGTCCGCCAGATCCCCGCAGCGCCGGGACGACGACTGGAACGGCGTCAAGCGCCGCAAGCGCCGCCGCGTCGAGCGCAAGCGCAATCGCCGTCGGGCCGCCGTGCTCGGCTTCGTCGCGGGGCTCGCGTTGCTCGCCGTCGTCGCGGGCAGCGCCGTCACCGGCGTCGCCAGCTTCGGCGGCTCCTGCGATCTGAGCGCGCTCCGTCGCGTCGAGATCGGCCAGAACTCGTTCGTCTATGCCGCCGACGGCTCCATCCTCGGCGGGATTCCCTCAGAGCGGAACCGCCAGCCCGTCCGGCTCGGGCGGATCAGCACCTGGATGCCGAAGGCGACGATCGCGATCGAGGACCGCCGCTTCTACGAGCACGGCGGCGTCGACCCGAGCGGGATCGCGCGGGCGATGTGGGCCGACGTGCGCGCCGGCAAGATCGTCCAGGGAGGCTCCACGATCACCCAGCAGCTCGTGCGGAACCTCTACATCAGCCGCGAGCAGACCTTCGAGCGGAAGCTGAAGGAGGCCTGCCTCGCGATCAAGCTGAACCGCGCCTGGTCGAAGAAGAAGATCCTTGCGACCTACATGAACCAGGTCTACTACGGCAACCTCGCCTACGGGATCGAGGCGGCCGCGCAGACGTACTTCTCCAAGAATGCCCACCAGCTGACGCTGCCGGAGGCCGCGCTGCTCGCCGGAATGCCGCAGGCGCCGTCCGACTACGACCCGTTCAACCGCACCGAGGTCGCGAAGGTCCGCCGCAACCAGGTGCTGCTCGCGATGGTCGGGCAGGGGAAGATCAACCGGAAGCAGTACGACTGGGCAAGCGCACGCGGGCTCGGCCTGAAGGCGGGCAGGCTCTACAAGACGATCCGCGAGCCGTACTTCTTCAGCTATGTCCGCGACGAGCTGATCGCTGAGTACGGGGTCGCCACCGTCCGTTCCGG
>JACCRW010000129.1 GCA_013813345.1 Actinomycetota bacterium | reverse complement strand
GCGCAGGCATCGACCGCGACCTCCTCACGATCGGCTTCGCGCGGCGCTTCGCGACCTATAAGCGCGCCGGGCTCGTCTTTGCGAACATCGAGCGGCTGCTCTCGCTGCCGGTGCAGCTCGTCGTCGCTGGCAAGGCCCACCCCGCCGACGCCCCGGGGAAGGACGTGATGCAGGAGATCGTCGAGCTCGCCCGCAACCGGAGCACACGAGGTCGCGTCGTCTTCCTCGAGAACTACGACATCGGCCTCGCGCGGACGCTCGTGCGCGGCTGCGACGTCTGGCTGAACACACCCACGCGCCCGCTCGAGGCCTCCGGGACGAGCGGGATGAAGGCGGCCGTCAACGGCGTTCTCAACCTCTCGGTGCTCGACGGCTGGTGGGCCGAGGGCTATTCCCCGGAGGTCGGCTGGGCGATCGACGGCGTCTCAGACGAGGCCGATCGGGAGCAGCTCTACCGCCTGCTCGAAGACGAGGTCGTGCCCACGTTCACGGACGACCGCGACCGCTGGGTGACGATGATGCAGGAGTCGATCGCCCGGCTCGCCCCCCGTTTCTCGATGCACCGCGCCGTAGTCGAGTACGTCGAGCGCTACTACCTGCCCGCACACGCGGCAGCGCGCTCGGCTTCCGAGTAGACGCGGCGACGCGCGGGGAGCGCGCGGCGGCTCCGTCAACCGTCGCTGACGGGGACAGTCCCTGTCAGCCCACGTTGACGCTCGAGACGCCCTCGCCAGCGCCGCGATCCCGCTTGCGAGTGCCTCGCGGCAGTGGGAACATGCGTTCGTGCGCGAGGTCGGGACGATCCTGCACGCAGACCTCGATGCGTTCTTCGCGTCGGTCGAGCAGCGGGACGATCCCCGCCTGCGCGGACGCCCGGTGATCGTCGGCGAGTGGGTGGTGCTCGCGGCCAGCTACGAGGCGAAGGCGTTCGGGGTCCGGACGGCGATGAGTGGCGCGCACGCCCGCCGGCTCTGTCCCCAGGCGGTCGTCGTCGAGCCGAGGATCTCCGCCTACACCGAGGCGAGCAGAGCGGTGTTCGACGTCTTCGAGGACACGACGCCGCTCGTCGAAGGGATCTCGATCGACGAGGCCTTCCTCGACGTGCGGGGCCTCGAGCGACTCTCGGGCTCGCCCATCGAGATCGCGGTGCGGTTGCGACGTCGCGTCCTCGAGCGAATCGGGTTGCCGATCACGGTCGGCGTCGCGAGAACGAAGTTCCTGGCCAAGGTCGCGAGCGGCGTCGCGAAGCCCGACGGACTGCTCGTGGTGCCGTCAGACCGGGAGCTCGCGTTCCTCCACCCGCTCCCGGTCGAGCGGCTCTGGGGCGTCGGGCCGGTGACCGCTGCCAAGCTCCACCGCCGAGGAATCGCGACCGTCGGCCAGGTCGCCGAGCTCGCCGAGACGACGCTCGAATCCCTCCTCGGACCGGCCTCCGGCCGGCACCTCCACGCTCTCGCCCACAACCGCGACCCGCGACCGGTGCAGGTGGGTCGCCGCCGCCGCTCGATCGGCTCGCAGCGGGCACTCGGCCGCTCGCCCAGATCGCTCGAGGCGATCGAAGCGGCGCTGATCGGCCTCGTCGACCGGGTCACCGGCCGGCTGCGGGCAGCGGGCCGGGTCGGGCGCACCGTCGTCCTCCGGCTCCGCTTCGGCGACTTCTCTCGCGCAAGCCGATCGCACACGCTGCCCCAGTCGACCGCGGAGACCGCCGCGATCCTCACCGTCGCCAGAGCGCTGCTGGCGGCCGCGCTGCCGCTGATCGAGCGCCGGGGTCTCACCCTCGTCGGCGTCACGGTCGCCAACCTCGAGGACGACGGGGCGGTGCAGCTCGCGCTCCCGTTCGCCGCTGCGAGCGGCTACTCGCTCGACGCCGCGCTCGACGAGGTACGCGAGCGCTACGGCGCGAACGCCGTCACTCGCGCCGTGCTGCTCGGCCGCGACCAAGGCCCGGCCGTCCCGCTCCTCCCCGATTGACCGCAGTCGCCCCACGCGACTAGGTGAGCGCCGCGCAGACGGCAGCGGAGAAGTCGGGCGCGTCAGGATCGTCGAAGCCGAGCACCTTCGCGGAGCCGCGGATCGTGGTTCCGGTGACGTCGCTGAAGACGAGGTGCCCGATGTCCTGGAAGACGAGCCCTTGGCCCGGGAGGTGGAACGCGATTCCCTGACCGTTCAGCGTGTTGATCCCGTTCGGCCTGAAGATCGCGTTCTGGTGCGCCTCGTCGCGCACGGTCACATCGCCCAGCGTGATCCGGCCAACGAAGTGAAAGTGAACCTGAATCCGGATCGAGCTCCCGGCCGCATCGAAGTACTCGCTGCCCGAGATCGTGGTGGTGATCGTCTCGACGGCGCCGCAGGGCTCGTGGACGACCGTGATCGGGTCGACCTCGCGCCGGAAGTGCTCAGGCTGCGCGGCGCTTGCCACTCCGGCCAGGACGAGACAGCCGCCCACGAGGACGGTGCCCAGGAAGATGCGCATGCCGACTCCTTTCGACGTACTCACGTCTTTCTCGACCAGGGCTTGGAGGTGAGAACGAAGGATCGGTCGCGACACGTGTCCCCAACGTCCGTGAACGTCAGCGTCGAGCCGTCCAGGCGCCACTCGTAGGTTCCCGCGCCGGGCGTCCCCGCCTGGGTCGGGCACTCCGGATCGGCGGCGAGGAGGATCAGGCCCTCCGAGAGCTCGATCGGATTCCCAATCGGGAAGCTCGGGCCCTCGGGTGGCTGGAAGAACGCCTCCGTCTCGGAGGTGATCAGAAGCTCCCACGTTCCAGGCGGATTCGGCTCGTCGAGCTCGGGGCCCGAGGGACCGAGCGTCGTCGTGTAGGTGCCGATCAGCGAATCCGGGGTGGCCGATGGTTGCTCGGCCGACACCTGCTCGTCATCTCCGCCGCCGCAGCCTGCAAGGGCCGCGACCAGCAGCCCGATGAGCGTCGCTCGTCTCATGCTCTCCTCCTCTTCTCTTGATCCGCGGTTCCACGCCCGTCACTGTGCGCTCGTGCACTACGAGACGGCTACAGAGCCCCTAAGCGACGGCTAATGAACGACGAGACCGACCGGATCCAGTTCAGCATCCTCGGCCCCCTCGAGGCGCGGATCGGCGGCCGGGTCGTGCCGCTCGGCGGCACGAAGCAGCGAGCGGTGCTGGCGATCCTCCTCCTGCACGCCAACGAGGTCGTCTCCACCGATCGGCTCCTCGACGGTCTCTGGGGCGAGTCTCCGCCCGAGACCGCCTCGACGGCCTTGCACGGCTACGTGTCGCAGTTGCGCAAGCGCCTCGAGCCGACGCGTGACGCAGGCGAGTCGGGCCAGCTCCTCGCAACGCGATCTCCCGGCTACGTGCTTCAGCTCGAGGACGAGCAGCTCGACCTCCGGCGCTTCGAGCGACTCCTGGCGCGTGCACGGCGGGAGCTCGGCGAGCGCAGGCCGGATCAAGCCGGCGTCACGCTCGCCGAGGCGCTCGGCCTGTGGCGCGGCTCGCCGCTCTCGGATCTTGCCGGTCAGCCGTTCGCGGCAGCAGAGATCCGGCGGCTCGAGGAGCTCAGGCTCGCCGCGCACGAGGACAGGCTCGACGCCGACCTCGCGCTCGGCCGCCACCGCGAGCTGATCTCGGAGCTCGAGGCGCTCAGCCGCGAGCACCCGCTGCGCGAGCGGCTCCACGGCCAGCTCATGCTGGCCCTCTATCGCTCCGGCCGGCAGGCGGATGCCCTGCAGGCCTATGCGGACACGCGGCGCCACCTCGTGGAGGAGCTCGGGATCGAGCCGGGGCGGGACCTCCAGCGCCTCGAGCGCGCCATCCTCCTGCAGGATCCCTCACTCGACCTCGTAGCTCCGAAGGACGAGCTTGCGTTGCCGGGCGACCCGCAGCCGCCTCGGCCGGCGGGAGCTCGACGAGCGAAGCCGCGCTCACGTCGGCGGTGGGCGGCGGGCCTCGGCGCCGGGGCGCTGGCGGCGGTCGTGGCGCTCCTGCTCACGACTGTTCTCGGCGGGGATCCGGCAGCCCGAGCGAACGCGGTGCTCGGGAACTCTGTCGCGCTTGTCGACCCCGAGAGCGATCGCGTCGTGAGACGAATCGCAGTCGGACACCATCCCACCAGCGTCGCCACGGGCGAGGGGGCCGTCTGGGTATTGAACGGAGACGACCAGACGATCTCTCGGATCGACGAGACGTCCGATCGGGTGAAGACTTTCGCGATCGGAGCAACCCCGCACGAGCTCGCGGTCGGCGCCGGAGCGGTCTGGGTCGGCATCGACGGAGGGGCGGCGGTTGCGCGCGTCGATCCGGAGTCCGGGGTGGTCGATCGGCGGATCCGGCTCTCGGACGCCGCGTTCGGCGGCTCCGGCACGAGCTCGGGCGGCTCCACGATCGCGGTCGGCGAGCGGGCCGTCTGGCTCGTCAATCCCGATCGCACGGTCTCGCGGATCGACCCGAGGACGAATCGCGTCGTCGCGACGATCGCCACGGCCGGGGCGAACACGATCGCGCTCGGCGAGCGGTCGGTGTGGGTCGCGAATGTCGACAGCTCGCTCACGCGAATCGACGCGGCGAAGAACGAAGCCCGAGCGACGATCCGGATCCCCGCGAACAGCCTCACCGGCGTCGCTGTGGGTGCGGGATCGGTCTGGCTGACGGACCCGATCGACGGCGTCGTCTGGCGGGTCGATCCCGGCGGAGCACGACCCGCGATGCGCACGATTCCCCTCGAGTTCGGAGCCACGGGGATCGCCTTCGGCAAGGGGGCGGTCTGGGTGAGCAACGGCGTGCAGGGGACGCTCACCCGCATCGACCCCCAGACGAACAGGGTCTCCGGGCGGATCTCGCTCGCGAACGCCGCCCAGAGCGTGACCGTCGGCGCCGACGGGATCTGGGTCTCGGTCGGCGGGTCTCGAGCTGCCACGGCGGGCGGGACGAGCGACGCGCTGCCGCAGCCGCCCTGCGGAAGGGTTGTCTACGAGGGAGCGGGCGAGCCGCGCTTCCTGATCGCCTCCGATTTGCCGCTCCAGGGAGGATCGCGAGCGAACGCCCTTTCGATGATCGAGGCGATCGAGCTCGTGCTCCGCGGCCGCGGCTTCAGGGCGGGGAGGTTCTCGGTGGGCTACCAGTTCTGCGACGACGCGACCGCCCAGGCGGGCGGCTTCGAGTACGAGAAGTGCGCCTCGAACGCGAGCGCGTACGTCGCGCATCGGCGGGTACTCGGTCTGATCGGGTCGTACAACTCCGGCTGCTCGCTCGTCCAGATCCCGATCGCGAACCGAGCCTCGCTCGCGATGATCTCGCCCTCGAACAGCGCGATCGGGCTCACCCACGCTGCGCCCTCGTCCCCTCGCGGCGAGCTCGGCCGGCTCTACCCGACCGGGGAGCGACATTACGCCCGGCTCTTGCCCGCCGACGACGTCCAGGCCGCCGCCGCTGCGCTGCTCGCCCGCCGCCTCGACTGCGGGCGAGTCTCCATCCTTCGTGAGCCGTTCGGCGGCTACGCCCTCGACGTGGCAACATCGTTCGCTCGGACCGCTCGCAGGGTCGGGCTCCGGATCGCCCGGACGACGCAGTGGGATCCCGGCGCGACGAGCTACGTCACGCTTGCCCGCGCGATCCGAAGCGCACGGAGCGGCTGTGTCTTCCTCGCCGGCGGGATCTACTCGAACGGGGGTCGCCTCCTTCGCGATCTGCGCTCCTCGCTCGGTCCCGAGTTGCCGATCATCGCCTCTGACGGCTTCTCCCAGGGCGACGACGTTCTCGACGCGGCCGGGCGCGCAGGCGACGGCCTCTACGTGACCGTCGCCGGCGTCCCGACCGATCGGTTGGGCCCGACGGGACAGCGGTTTCTCGACCGGCTTCGGCGGACGCGGCCGGCCGGCGAGGCGCCGAACCTCTACTGGGGAGCGTTCGCCGCCCAGTCGGCCGAGCTGCTCCTCGACGCGATCGCGCGCTCCGGCGGGACGCGGCTGTCCGTTCGGAAGAAGCTCTTGGCGGCACGCGTCGAGAACGGGATCCTCGGCAGCTTCGGCTTCGATCGAAACGGCGACGCCGAGCCGAGCTCGATCACGATCCTCCGGGTACGAGCAGGCGGCGAGGGCATGTCCCGCGGCGCGCCGGACTTCGCGGACGGCACCGTCGTCGACCGTGTCCTGACGCCGCCGGCCAGGCTCCTTCGAGACTAGTCCGGTTCGGCGTCGGCCATGGCGACCACGGCGGGCTCGTCGCCGCCTGCGGTCTCGACCGTCACGTCGAAGGCTTCGTCGACGATCGCCCGAGCGAGATCGGCGCCGACGTGCGAGCCGCCGAGCACAACCGACTCCTCGACCGTCACCCCTTCGTCGACGACGACGCCCGGCCCGAGGACGGAGCGGATTACACGGCCCCGCACGATGCAGCCGGGCGAGATCAGGCTGGCCTCGATCCTGGCCGAGGCCTCCACGCGCGCCGGCGGTCGCTGGGAGCCGCGCGTAAGGATCGGCCACTCCGGATCGTCGAGCCGCAACTCCGGCTCGGGCTCGAGCAGGTCCATGTGTCCCCGCCAATAGCTCTCGAGGGTGCCGACGTCGCGCCAGTAGCCGCCGAGGTCGTGCGCCCAGGTCTTGCCGCGCTCGACGAGGCGCGGCAGGAGCGAGTGGCCGAAATCGGACAGCCCTCCTTCCTCGTCCTCGAGCTCGGCGAGGCTCTCGAGGAGCACCTTCGCGTCGTAGACGAAGACCTCCGTCGTGACGATCTCGCTCCGCGGCTCCTCCGGCTTGTACTCGAACGCCGTCACGAGCCCGCTCCCGTCCACCGTGACCGAGCCGAGGCGCGAGGCCTCCTCGAGCGACTTCACGGTCGTCACCGCGGTCGCCTCGGCGCCCCGCTCCCGGTGCCGCTCGAGCACCTCTTCGTAGTCGAGCCGGTAGACGGCATCCGCGCTGAGGACGAGCACGAGCTCCGGGTCGAAGCTCTCGATCGCCTCGCGGTTGCGGTGGATCGCGTCCGCGTTTCCCTTGTAGAACCCGCTCTGGTTCTCGGTCCCACCCGTCGTGGGATGGACGACAGCCAGGCCGCCCCAGGTTCGGTCGAGATCCCAGGGCCGGCCGTTCGCGAGGTGCGCCGAGAGCGAGTGCGCCTCGTACTGCTGGATCACCCACACGTCGGAGACGCGGCTGTGGTGGCAGTTCGAGAGCGGCAAGTCGATCAGGCGATAGACGCCGCCGAAGGGGAGAACCGGCTTCGCACGGCCCTCCGTGAGCGGCCCCAGCCGACCGCCTTCGCCGCCGGCGAGGACGAGCCCTAGCACCTTTCCGCGGCGCGCTCTCACACTCGACCTCGCCGCCGAGCCCTCGTCGCGCTGCGATCAGGAATCGTCGTCGGGCCCCTTCGCGAGGCGGTCGCCATGCTCGTCGGCCTCGTCGTCCTCGCCGTAGATGATCCCCGCCGGGCCGCCGCTCCCGCCGACGAACCCGGCCTCTTCGGCGTC
>JACCRW010000027.1 GCA_013813345.1 Actinomycetota bacterium | reverse complement strand
GCCTCGACCGTCGCCGGCGCGCGCCGCAGCGAGAGCCGCCTGGCAAGCCCGACGCCGAGACCGGCGAACCCCGCCGTGCCGACGAGCAGCGCAGCGGCCAGGGCGCCCGGAGCCCAGCGATAGGATGGTGCGGGAACGGCACTCACGTCCCCCCGCCACGCACGCCGCGCGAGCGCCGCATCGTCGACCCGCGCCGTCACCTGGAGGCGCGGCCACTCGACGATGAGGCTCGCAGGGCCGGGACTCAGCTGGAACCGGTACGCGACGCTCGCCAGGGGGAACTCGAAGGTTCGACGGTCGCCGGCGGGCGCGCAGCCTTCGCGGAGACAGCGGAGCGGGTACCGGAAGCGCCAGCGGACGCTCGATCCCGCAGCAACACGCTCGACGCGTCCCGGCCCGGCCGCCTCGTACGGCGCGAAATCGGGGTCGATGCGGACAGTCTCCGGCCGGACGACCTCGGCATCGCCGACGAGCACGACCTCCGCCACGATGGGTTCGCCGAACGCATGCACCGACGGCCGAACCGACGTGCTGACGATAGTCAGCGACTGTCGCAGCGGCCGGAGATCGTCTCCGTCGCCCTCGCGCGAGGCGAGCACAAGAGCGATCCCGCCGGCCGTGACGGCGAACGCAGCGAGCAGTGCGAGCGGAACCGCGAGCCGCCTCATCGCCAGTTCCTTCCGTGCTCGAGCTCTCGGCCCGCCGCCCACCCCAGGAGCGCCGAAAGGACGTGATCGCGGTCGCTCGCCGAGAGCGACACGGGCTCGATCCCCAGGTCGAGGAAGCCACCGAGTAGCTCGGCCCGTCGCTGCTCGTGCTCGCGCCGCCGCTCGGCCGACTCACCGTCGCGGAGCCTGACGAGCCGCACGCGCCCGTCGGCGCCGGTAAGCGGGACGACGATCCCGTCGACTGGCGGAAAGCTCTGCTCCCAGAGGGGGTCCTGGATCACGATCGGGACGATGTCCCAGCGGTGCTCGACGGCCCGCTCCCATACCTCGCGCGGGGGCGAGACGAGGAAGTCGGAGACGATGAACAGGAAGCTTCCGCCCGGCACGGCCCGGCGGTGGTCTTCGAGAAACTCCAGCGCGAGCGTGAGGTTGTCCTCGGGAGCCATGAAGACCGGGTGGCGCAGATGCCGGTCTCGAATCGACCACGGCTCGCGATTCGAGGACGGCGGCCGCCAGAACGGCGCGTCCGCCCCCTCCGCGAGATCGAGATAGCCGACGAGGCCACGCGCCTCGGCGACGCTGTCGGCGATCAGGCCTGCCGCAGTGCGCTGCGCCTCGTGCTTGCGGAGCCAGGGCACGTCGGGCGACGAGAGCGCCATCTCCGGCCTTCGGTCGACGACGATGACCACGCGAGGAGCGTCGTCGGCGTAGTTCTCGCGCACGACGAACTCGTCCGACGCACGGGCGGAGGAGAGGCGCGCTGTCGCAGCCCAGTCGATCGAATCGCGGTCGTCTCCGGGTCTGTAGGGACGAGAGCCGGCCACGTCGGTGCCGACGCCGCGGCGGACTCCGTGGATGACCCCGAAGGAGAGGCCGAGTAGCCGCTGGCGCGGCACCAGAGGAAAGACGTCGCGGCGCCCGCTCACGATCCTGCGAGGAGCGAGTCGGAGTCGAAGACCGTCGCGGGTGCAGGGGCCAGCTCGATCGAGGCGGCCCTGAACTCGGCGAGCGCGACCTCCCAGCCCGTCCGCCGCGCCTCGGCGAGAGTCCTCGGGGTGAAGACGACGCGGTGACCGAGCACAGGCAGGAACAGCCGCTCGACGTCGACAGGGGTGACGTAGGTCCGATCGTGCAGCAGCGCCCACGCGCGCGCGGCCTTCTCGAGCGCCAGGCTGCCCCGCACCGACGCGCCCACCGCCACGGTGGACAACTCGCGCGTCGCGCGAACGAGCTCGACGATCCAGCGGCCAAGCAACGGGTCGAGGTAGATGTCGCCAACAGCGCCGGATAGCGCGGCGACCTCCTCGATCGTCACGACCGATCGCAGGTCGACCAGCGGATGATGCTCGCGCTGGTCGTCGATGATCTGCAGCTCCTCGTCGAGCGACGGGTAGCCCAGGGACGTCTTCAGGAAGAAGCGGTCGAGCTGCGCCTCGGGGAGCGGGAACGTGCCTTCGTACTCGATCGGGTTCTCGGTGGCCAGCAGCAGGAACGGGTGCGGAAGCGGTCGCGTGACGCCGTCGCTCGTGACCTGCTGCTCCGCCATCGCCTCGAGCAGGGCCGCCTGGGCCTTCGGCATCGCCCGGTTGATCTCGTCGACGAGCACGACGTTCGCGAAGATCGGCCCCGGCTGGAACTCGAAGTCCCTGGTCTTCTGGTTGTAGATCGAGAGCCCGGTCACGTCCGTCGGTTGCAGGTCGGGCGTGCACTGGATCCGCGCCGGCACGGCGCCAGCCATCGACTGTGCGATCGCGCGGGCCAGCACCGTCTTGGCGGTGCCGGGCACATCCTCGAACAGCACATGCCCACCGCACGCGAGCGCAGTGAGCACGAGCCTGATCTCCTCGCTCTTCCCGTGGACGACCGTCTCGATGTTCGCGCGGAAGCGGTCGGCGACCGCGGTCGCCGACGCGAGCCGCTCTTCGGCGCCGACCTGCACCGCAACCGTCATGAGCTGAACGCTAGCGCCGCTACGGCGTCGGCGCCAACGCGGGCTTGTACGCTCCGATCCCGCCCGAGCCGAATGCGATTGCCTGGTTCTCGCCTCGGGCAAGCGTCCGCAGGCGGACTCCGATCAGCTCGTTGGTCGTGATCGCCGGCTCGGGCGCCGCTACGGCGAACGCCTGCTCGCTGGCCAGCGAGCCACGTTCAGGCGCAGTGAGCAGGCCGACGGAGATCACCGAGACGATGACAGCGGCTGCCGCCGACCCGAGTCGCGCAACAGCGGTCGGGGAGCTCCAGGCGAGCCGGCGGCGCACCGGCAGATAGAGATCCCGGCTCATTCTCTGGGATGGCGAGTTGCGCACGACGACCGTGACGGCCGTGACGCTCCGCTGGAACGAACGACAATCGGCGCAGCGCGCGACGTGGTTCTTCACGAGGGCGCGCTCGAACTGCGAGAGCTCGCTATCGAGCGCCACGGAAACCCACTGTCGCGTGCGCTCGCATTCCATTGCCCGAACGTTTTGCATCATCACCTCAGACGATTAAGTCGGCGTCGAAGTTAGTCTCGATCTAGAAGAGCTTGACCGAAGCATCGGCAACAACGCCGAGGAGGATGAGCCAGGCGCCGACGGCAAGGAAGATCGCAGCCGTCGCCAGCGAATCCCGCTGCTCCCCCAGAGTTGCGCGTCGAGCGCCTCGAAGCCCGAGGCCCGCACCGAACATCCCTGCGATCGGCGCCTCCTCATCGGCAAGCTTCGTGCGGAGCGGGCCTCGATTGCCCGCGAAGAAGCCGAGCACGATCAGGAAGGCGCCGACCACGTAGTACGTCACCGAGAGAGCGCGTGCGCTCGACGCGCCGGTCGCGAGGCCGCACAGCAACGCAACCGCCCCCAATCCCACGGCGGTAGACGCCAGCAGAACGACGAGTCGCCGGAGCCCGGCGAGTCGCCGCAGCGCGAGCACTAGAGGCTGCTCGCTCGAAGCATCACGGCGCTACGAGCCGACCGCAGCCGTCCGCGAGCGGTCATACCGGATCTCTTCGGGTGTCATCGGCCACTTCTCGAGTGGGTAGTGGCAGGCAGCCGTATGGGCGTGGCCGGCTACGTTCCGAAGCTCCGGCGTGTCGACGTCGCAGTGCCCCTCATGGAAGCGGGGACAGCGCGGGTGGAAGTTGCACGCGGACGGCGGGTTGATGGGGTTCGGTACATCGCCCTCGAGGACGACGCGCTGTCGCAGGCGTCCGAGCGCGGGATCCGGAATCGGCACCGCGGCGAGGAGCGCCCCGGTATACGGGTGCTTCGGAGCCGTGTACAGCTCGGTGCGCGAAGCCAGCTCGACCGGCTTTCCCAGATACATCACCATCACCCGGTCGGAGATGTGGCGGACGACGTTCAGGTCGTGCGCGATGAAGATGTACGTGAGCCCGAACTCCCTCTGAAGATCCTTGAGCAGGTTCAGGATCTGGGCCTGCACCGACACGTCTAGCGCGGACACGGGCTCGTCGCAGACGATCAGCGTCGGGTTGATCGCGAGCGCGCGCGCGATCCCGATCCGCTGGCGCTGTCCTCCTGAGAACTCGTGCGGGAAGCGGTTGTAGTGCTCGGGATTGAGCCCGACGACCTCGAGCAGGGACTGGACTCGCCGCTTCCGCTCGGCGGGGGTGGCGATGCCGTGCACCTCGAGCGCCTCGGCGACGATGAAGCCGACACGCTTGCGGACGTTCAGGGATGCGTAGGGATCCTGGAAGACCATCATCATCTCGCGCCGAAGAGGCCGCATCTCGCGCCGCGAGAGCTTGGAGATGTCCCTGCCGCGGAAGACGATCTTGCCCTCGCTCGGCTCGATCAGCTTCAGGAGGCAGCGCGCCATCGTCGACTTGCCGCACCCGGACTCGCCGACGACGCCGAGCGTCTCGCCCTCGTTGAGCGTGAAGCTGACGCCGTCGACCGCCCTCACGGCGTCGATCTGCCGCTGGAAGATGATCCCGCGCGTGACCGGAAAGTGCTTTTTCAGACCTTCGACGACGAGCAGCTCGTCCGCCATCGCCCTATCCGCTCGTTCCGGCAGCCATCGTGGCCGCGAACAACCGGGCCGCCTCGCGGGTCTTCGTCTCCTCGTCCAGGAAGCAGGCCTGCTCGTGCTCTGCGTCGTGGGAGACCCCCATGAGCTCCGGCACCTTCGCCTTGCAGACGTCCAT
>JACCRW010000021.1 GCA_013813345.1 Actinomycetota bacterium | reverse complement strand
GCGACGAAGTACGCCTCGCTGGAGGAGATGGCGATCCTCGCCGAGGCGGGCGTCGAGGTCGTCGGCGAGAACCGAGCGCAGGATCTGGAGCGAAAGCACGCCGAGCTGGGCGACGTCTTCCGCTGGCACTTCATCGGGCACCTCCAGTCGAACAAGGTCAAGGTCGTGAACCGGATCTGCGAGCTCGTCCACTCGCTCGACTCGGAGTCGGCAGCCCGCCGGCTGACCGTTCCGGCGCTCGTCGAGGTGAATCTCGCCGGCGAGAAGACGAAGTCGGGGATCCCACCGGCGGCGCTCGCGGGCTTCCTCGGCGCGCACCCCGGCGCCCGCGGACTGATGACGATGCCGCCCGCCGCCGCCGACCCCGAGGCGTCGCGACCGGCCTTTCGCCGCCTGCGGGAGCTCGCCGCCGAGCACGGGCTCGCCGAGCTCTCGATGGGAACGAGCCAGGATTACCGCGTCGCCGCCGAGGAAGGCGCCACTCTGATCAGGGTCGGAACCGTCCTCTTCGGCCCTGTCCGGGGTCAAAGCCCGGACATGTCCTAGCCGGGGGCGCCGAGCCTCCGAAAGCACCACGGTTGGCGGCGAATCCTCCTGCGGTCAGGTTCGGAACGGACCCGGCCGGGCTTTGACCCCGGACACGTCCCAGGCGGCCGGTGATGATCCGTGCGCCCTGCGGCGCTAACATCTGCTGCCGGCATGGGCTTTTCGGACGTCTGGAACCGCACGCTCGTCTACTTCGGGATCGCCGAGGAGGACGACTGGGACGACGAGGACGGGGTCGCCGCGAACGAGGAGATCGAACGCAACTACGGCGCGCGCGAGCGAGCCAATGTGCGGCGCTTGCAACCCCGCCGCGGCCGCGACTTCGAGGACTGGAGCGACCCCGAGCCGGCGGCGGCCTCGACGGCGGTCTTGAGACCTGCTGCCCGCCTGCGCGGCGTCGAGTCGGCGCCGAACCCGGCGAACGTCAAGGTCCACCTGATCCTGCCGCGGAGCTTCAACGACGCGCAGCAGATCGCCGACCGCTTCAAGGACGGCGTCCCCGTGATCCTGAACCTCCAGAACGCGGACCAGGAGCTCTCGAAGCGGCTGATCGACTTCGCGAGCGGCCTCACCTACGCGCTCGACGGCGGCATGCAGCGAGTCGCTGACAAGGTTTTCCTCCTGACCCCGCGCAACGTTGAGGTCTCCGCCGAGGAGCGAGCCCGCATGCTCGAGCGCGGCGGCTTCTTCAACCAAGCGTAGGAAAACTCCGGCCGGAGCCGAAACCGTGCCCATGGGCGACCATCTCGCCACTCTGCCGCTGCTCTTCGACACGGCCACGTCCGTGCAGCGGTTCGTGGACACGTTCATCTACGTCTACATCCTGCTTATCTTCGCCTACGTCCTGACCTCGCTCGTCCGGCTGCCGTACCGACCGTGGTTGAACCGGATGCAGCGCTTCCTCTACGACGTCTGCGACCCGTACCTGCGCCTCTTTCGGCGCTTCATCCCGCCGTTCGGGCCGCTCGATCTCTCGCCGATGATCGCGGTCATCAGCCTCATCGTGCTCCAGCAGATCCTCGATTCCGTGATCCAGGCCGTCCTGTAGGAAAGGAGCCAACGAATGGCGATCACACCCGTCGAGATCAGACACATCCAGCTCCGCAAGGGAATCCGCGGCTACCGCCGCCCGGCGGTCGAGCGCCTGCTCGCCGACATCGCCGAGGACTTCGAGGAGGTGTGGCGCCAGCGCGCCGATCTCTCGGACAAGGTCGAGCAGCTCGAGAGCGATCTCCAGCGCCACCGTGAGCTCGAAGGCCTGTTGCGAACGACGCTCGTCTCGGCGGAGCGCTCCGCCCAAGAGCTCAAGGACCAGGCGCGGCGCGAGGCCGACAACATCGTCTCCGAGGCCCACGGCGAGGCGCGCGCCGTCACCCGGCGGGCCGCCGCCGAGCGCGAGCGGCTCGATCGCGAGGTCCGCCGGATCCAGTCGCTCCTGCGCTCGGCGCTCGAGACGGTCGACGAGGCCGGGATCGACGCGCGCGAGCCGGTCGGCGAGTCCACCGGCGAGATCCGTCGGCTGATCTCCTAGCCCTCCTACGGCGCATCTATCCTGCGAGCGTGAGCGGTGCGACCAGATTGCGGCTGCGCGTCGCGCCCGGTGCTGCGAGGGCTGCGATCGTGGGCCGGCACGGAGACGCCTGGAAGGTGCGCGTCGCCGCGGCGCCCGAGCACGGCAAGGCCAATCTCGCCGTGCTGGCTCTGCTTGCCGAGGCTCTCTCGCTCCCGCGCTCGAGCGTGAGCCTCGTCTCCGGCGGTGCCTCGCGGGACAAGATCGTGGAGCTGACCGGGCTCGAGCCTGCTGAGATCGACCGACGCCTCGCCTCGGCGGGGGAGAAGGAGAGCCGATGACCATCGACACGGAGCACTTCCGCGGCGTTCTAAACGAGCACCGCGCGCGGCTGCAGGGCGCGATCGAGCACCACGACATCGGGGGCTCCTCTCTCACCGACGAGACCGGCGAGCTCTCCGGCTCGACCTCGGACAATCACCTCGCGGACGCGGCGAGCGAGACCTACGAGCGCGAGCTCGACGAGGGGCTCGAGGAGGACGCGCAGGCCCAGCTCCGCGAGGTCGACGACGCGCTCGCTCGGATCGAGAACGGGAGCTACGGCACCTGCACCGCCTGCGGCAAGGAGATCCCCGCCGAGCGCCTGGAAGCGGTTCCGTGGACGAAGCTCTGCATCGACGACGCCCGCAAGCTCGCCCGTTGAACGAGCCGGCCCGCAGGGAGGCGCCGCGGTCGCCCGATGTGCGCATCGGCTCGACGACCAATGCGCTGCGCCCGATCTCGGCCGCAGAGCGCCCGCTCGGCGCCGGGGCGAGGCAGTGGGTCGGCCTCGGCGCGATCGCCGTGGCTGCCGTGGGGGCCGATCAGCTCACGAAGCAGGTCGTCGCGCGCACGCTCGCCCTCGGGGAAGAGGTGCACATAGCCGGCCCACTCTCGATCCACCACGTCCAGAACTCCGGGATCGCGTTCGGGCTCTTCTCGGAGGCGACCTCGATCGTGATCGTCCTGACTGCGCTCGCGGTGGCGTGGATGCTCGTCTTCTTCGCGCGCGCAGGCCGCCGTCACCCGATTCTCCCGGTCGCACTCGGCTTCGTGCTCGGCGGCAGCATCGCCAACCTCCTCGACCGCGTGCGCCTGGGGCACGTGACCGACTTCCTCGACGTCCGCTACTGGCCGGCCTTCAACCTGGCGGACACCTTCATCGTGGTCGGGGTCGCGATCCTCTTCGCAGCGCTCGCCGGGGCAGACCGGCAGTTGCAGCGACCGCGCCGGCTTGGCGACTCTCCGCTTTCGCGCTCCTGAGCCCGGTCGCCTCGACCGCGCGCTCGCGGCGAGGCCCGAGGTCGGCTCTCGCGCGGTTGCCGAGCGCCTGATTGCCGCCGGCGACGTCCTCGTCGACGGGCAGGCGCGCTCAAAGAGCCAGCGCCTGGAGGGCGGGGAGGAGATCGTCGCCGAGCTGCCGGCCGAGGCGGAGCCGCTCGAGCCGGAGCAGATGGAGTTGCGCGTCGCATTCGAGGACGAGCACCTGCTGGTGGTCGACAAGCCGGCGGGGCTCGTCGTCCATCCGGGCACCGGCCACCGCGAAGGAGGAACGCTCGTCCACGGTCTGCTCGCGCTCGACGCGGCCGGCGGGGACGACGACGATCGACCGGGGATCGTCCACCGCCTCGACCGCGACACCTCCGGCCTCCTCGTCGTCGCCCGCTCCGACGAGGCACATGCGAGGCTGGAGGAGCTGATCCGCCGGCGCGAGCTCGAGCGGCGCTACCTCGCGCTTGTCAAGGGCAGGCCACGCTCGCGAACGGGGAGGATCGAGGCGCCAATCGGGCGTGACCGCCAGGATCGAACCCGTCACTCGCTCGATACGCCGACGCCGCGGAACGCCGTCACGCACTTCGAGCTCGTCGAGGCGCTACGCGAGCACAGCTTGCTCGAGGTCACGCTCGAGACCGGCCGCACGCATCAGATCCGCGTTCATCTCGAGGCAGTCGAGCTCTGGATCGCGGGCGATCCCGTGTACGGGATCCCCGGCGAGCTCGGGCTCGAGCGCCAGTTCCTCCACGCCGCCCGGCTCGCGTTCGCCCATCCGTTCACGGGCGCGCGGATCGAGACGGAGTCGCCGCTCCCCGACGATCTCGCCGCCGCGCTGGAGCGAGCCCGGGCCTTGTAACAGTCTGTTACTTGGGCATCTCGCTACACTGGCCGCGTCCAGTTCCCTCCCCGGT
>JACCRW010000013.1 GCA_013813345.1 Actinomycetota bacterium | reverse complement strand
GTGCTCTACGGCGGCTCGGTCAAGCCGGAGAACGCGGCCGAGCTCCTTGCTCAGCCCTCGCTCGACGGCGCCCTCGTCGGCGGCGCCTCGCTCGATCCTGACTCGTTCGCAGCGATTTGTCGGGCAGCTTCCCCCTCGTAACGCTCGTCGTCCTCGACGGCTGGGGCTGCGCGCCGGCCGGCCCGGGCAACGGGGTCGAGCTCGCGGAAACACCCGTCTTCGACCGGCTCTGGCGCGAGTATCCGCACACGACGCTCGCCGCCTCCGGCGAGGCGGTCGGCCTGCCGCCGGGACAGATGGGGAACTCCGAGGTCGGCCATCTCACGATCGGCTCCGGCCGGATCCTCTTTCAGGATCTGATGCGTGTAAACCAGGCGGTGCGGGACGGCTCACTGATCGAGAATCAGGCGCTCCTCGCGGCATTCGAGCGTGCCCGCGCGCGCGGAGGTGACGTCCACCTGCTCGGCCTCGTCTCGACCGGCGGCGTCCACTCGCACCTCGACCACCTGCGAGCGCTCCTCGAGCTCTCGCGTCGGCTCGGAGTGGAGGAGCGGACGTGGATCCACGCCTTCACGGACGGTCGCGACGTCTCGCCGACCTCGGCGGTCGCCGATCTCGCCACGCTGCTGCCCGAGCGGATAGCCACGATCGTCGGCCGCTACTACGCCATGGACCGCGACAAGCGGTGGGACCGCACCGAGCGCGCCCTGGCCGCGATCGTCGCGGGCGAGGGGCAACGTGCGAGCGACCCGGTCGCCGCGGTGCAGGCGAGCTACGACGACGGCGTCACCGACGAGTTCATCGAGCCGGTCGTCCTCTCGGGCCGACCACGCCTGGAGCAGAAGGACGCCGCGATCTTCTTCAACTTCCGGCCAGACCGCGGTCGCCAGCTCTCGCAGAAGCTCGTGGCAGCCGGCTTCGACCTGACGACGATGACGAGCTACGGCGAGGAGTTCGACGTGCCCGTCGCCTTCGGCGAGCAGCAGGTGCGAAGAACGCTCGCCGAGACTCTTGCCGCGGCCGGTGCGCGCCAGCTCCACGTCGCCGAGACCGAGAAGTATGCGCACGTCACGTACTTCTTCAACGGCGGGGTCGAGCAGGAGTGGGAAGGAGAGAACCGCATCCTCGTCCCTTCGCCGCGTGACGTTCCGAGCTACGACCACAAGCCGGAGATGTCCGCGCGCGAGGTCGCCGGCCGGTTCGCCGCCGAGATCGCGAACGGCTATCGCTTCGCGGTGCTCAACTTCGCCAATCCCGACATGGTCGGTCACACGGGGTCGATCCCGGCGGTCCTCGCAGCGGTCGAGGTCACCGACGAATGTCTCGGTGCGGTCGTCGAAGCGACCCACGCCGCCGGGGGTGTCTGCCTCGTCACCGCCGACCACGGCAACGCCGAGCAGATGCTCGAGCCCGACGGGATCAGCCCGCACACCGCGCACACGACGAACCCGGTTCCGCTCGTCCTGACGTCGAAGGACGCGACGCTCGCGCCCGGCGGCGGCCTCGCCGACCTCGCTCCGACGGCCCTCCGGCTGCTCGGCCTGGAGATCCCGGCGGAGATGACTGGCGGCGACCTGTGCGCGCGCGCCGATCCGAAAGCTTCCATCCGGTAAAACCGGCGCTATACTCCGGCCCACTTGTCGCTGCCTCAGCCCGATCTCGGCGTCCTGCGGAAGGCCCAGCGAGGCGATGAGCGTGCTTTCACGCTCATCGTGCGCGCGTACGAGCTGCCCGTCTTCAACTACGTGCTTCGGCTCGTGGGCGACCGCTCGCTCGCAGAGGACCTGACCCAGGAGGTCTTCCTCCGCGTCTATCAGGGGCTGCCGAGCTTTTCGCTCCGCTGCCGCTTCACGACCTGGCTCTTCCAGGTGACGAAGAACCGCGTCCTCGACGAGCTGCGGGCGCTCGAGCGGCGGCCGCGCGCGATCGTCAATCTCGAGGACATCCCACCGCTCGAGGTCATCGATGCGCCGTTCGAGCGGATCGAGGCGATCGACGCCGTCTGGCGCGGTGTCGAGGCGCTCAATGTCGACCTGAAGATGGCGCTTCTCCTCCGCGACGTCGTCGGTCTTTCGTACACCGAGATCGCAGACTCGCTGGAGATCACGCTTGCCACTGTGAAGTGGCGGATCTACAAGGCGCGCGAGGAGGTCCAGCTCGCGCTCGGGCGCGAGGGGATCACCTACGGCGCCGACACGGGCTCCGGCGCCCTCGAGAAGCCCGCCGCGCTCGCCGCTCTCGCCGAGGCCTAGGCTCTCGCGCTACGCAGGCTGAGCATCCGCCGAAACGGATGCCCAGCCTCGAACGCGCCTCGCCGGGTTACGCCTCGGCGTTCGGATCCTCCTTCGCAGCGAGCTGCACGCTCGCTGCGGAGACGTCCTTCAGATGTCGCTTCTGGATCGGCAGCTGCACCTTCACGAGCTCGCGGACGCCCGCGTGCCTGGCGGTCTTGTTCATCTCGCCGAGAACCGACCAGTGGCCGACCTCGCCGGCCTCCGCCATCGTCATGAATTCCATCCCGTCGAGGATGTCCGAGTCGCGGTCGAGGTAGGTCTTCAGCATCTCGCCGCCCTTCTGCTTGACCGTCCGCGCCTCGGCCAGGATCTTGCTCTTCTTGCCGTCGAACGTGCCGGCGAGGTCGGTGCCGCCCTTCTCCGCCGCGGCGGCCTCGCTTCGCATCTGCTTCATCTGCTTCGCGAGATCCGGCGGCGGGTCGAGCTTCGAGATCCGGTCGATCGCGACCTGGGCGGCCATCGCCAGCCCGATCACCTCGCCGAGCTTCGTCTCCAGGTTCGTCAGCTCTGCCATGTCGCTCCTTTGTCGATTCGTCGGGTCAGATGCCGTGCGCGAGTCGCTCCGCGAGCACCTCCGGCAGGTGCAGCGCGCGCATCTCCGCCTGCGTCGAC
>JACCRW010000459.1 GCA_013813345.1 Actinomycetota bacterium | reverse complement strand
GTCGACATCTACACCGCCCGCCCCGGAATCGTGATCGGCAAGTCGGGTGTCGAGGTGGATGCGCTCCGCAAGGAGCTGCACTCGATCACGGGCAAGAACGTCCACATCAACATCAACGAGATCAAGCGCCCGGAGCTGGATGCGAAGCTCGTCGCGCAGTCGATCGCAGAGCAATTGCAGAACCGCGTCAGCTTCCGCCGCGCGATGAAGCGCTCGCTGGCCTCGGCCATGCGCTCGGGTGCGCAAGGAATCAAGATCCAGTGTGGCGGCAGGCTCGGCGGCGGCGAGATGAGCCGCTCGGAGCGCTATACCGAGGGCCGGATCCCGCTGCACACGATCCGCGCCGACATCGACTACGGTTTCGCTGAGGCGAAGACGACGTACGGCCGGATCGGCGTCAAGGTCTGGATCAACAAGGGCGAGATCATGCCCGAGGGCTTCGAGGGCGTCACGACCGGCAAGGACACGCGACTTGGCGACCAGGATCAGGCCCGCCGGCGCCGCGGCGGCGCCGCGGAGGGCCTTGGGGCGTCGCGCGAGAGCAGCCGCGGGCGCAGTCAGGACCGGGAGGGGCTCGGCCTCGTCAAGAAGCCGCGCCGACCCGGCGGCGGTCGCCCCAGCGGTGGCGGCGGGCCTGGCGGGGCTGCCGGCGGAGGAGCGCTGCGCTCCGGTGGCCGTCCGAGTGGGCGAGGCCAGGGCACGAGCCGGCCGCGTCCGCAGAATCGTCCGGCGGAGCGCCCGCAGGAGAACGTCGAGAAGCCGCGCACGGATGACCAGGGCGTCTCGGCCGAGGGTCGCGAGCAGCCGGTGATCACCCCGGATGTCGCGACGACGCCGGCGCCGGTCGCCGATGCACCGGACACGACGACCCCGAAGATCCAGACCGAGGACAAGACCAAGCTCGACGAGTCCGGTGGCCCAGCGAAGCAAAGTGGTGACGCCTGATGCTGCTCCCGAAGAAGGTCAAGCACCGCAAGGTCCATCGAGGTCGCCGGCGCGGGGTCTCCCGTGGCCAGACCGAGGTCCAGTTCGGCGACTTCGGGATCAAGGCCCTCGAGGCCGGCTGGCTCACGAACCGCCAGATCGAGGCGGCCCGGATCGCGATGACGCGCAAGATCAAGCGCGGTGGCAAGGTCTGGATCAACGTCTTCCCGGACAAGTCCTTCACCCAGAAGCCCGCCGAGACCCGGATGGGCTCCGGCAAGGGCTCTCCCGAAGGCTGGGTCGCCGTCGTCAAGCCGGGCCGGGTCCTGTTCGAGCTCGCAGGCGTGCCGGAGCCGCTGGCCAAGGAGGCGCTTCGCCTCGCCGGCCAGAAGCTGCCCGTGAAGAGCAAGTTCGTGAAGAGAGAGGCTGATCTCTTTGAAAGCTAAATCGCTTCGCGACCTGACCGACGACGAGCTCGACCGCAAGATGGCCGAGACCCGTCAGGAGCTCTTCAACCTGCGTTTCCAATCGGCGACCGGGGCGCTCGAGAACAGCGCCCGGCTTCGCTCCGCAAAGCGCGAGATCGCTCGCATCCTGACCGTGCGCCACGAGCGCGAGGCCCGACAGAAACTGAAGGTGAACTAGAGATGGCTGAGAAGAAGAGGAACGGCACGGACGCCGAGGCGGCCGTGGTTGGAGAGCAGTCGGACGCCGGCGACACGCCGGTCGAGGAGACCGAGATGGCCGAGGCCGTCGTTGCCGACGACGTCCCGGCCGCCGACGAGGCGATGGTCGCGGTGCCCGAGCAGGAGGCTCCCGCCGCGGGCGCGCAGCCGGAGACCGAGGCGGCAAAGGCGGCAGACGTCGAGCCCGAGACCTCGGCGGAACCGGTCGAGCCCGACGCGGCCGAGCCCGGGCCGGTTGAGGCACCGGCGATCGTCGGCGAGACCGAGCCGGCCGTCGAGCCCGATGCCACGCCCGAGCCCGAGGCCCCTGTCGAGCCCGAGGCCACGGTCGAGGAGCCGGTCGTCGAGCCGGAGGCGGCGGCGGCCGCACCCACCGACGAGGATCCGCCGGCCGCTGCAGCCCCCGCGCCCGAGACCCCTGCCGCCAAGACCCGAGCTGACGAAACCCCGGCGGCTCCGGTCCAGCAATCCGGGCCGAAGCCGAAGCGGAAGCGACTGCCGCGGTCGCTGCGGCCCCAGCGCACCCGGCCGAAGCGCGAGAAGGCGACCGAGCGCAAGCCGATCGTCCGCCTGTCCAAGCCCGAGCAGGAGCTCGGTCGCCGCCAGGAGCGCCAGGGCACCGTCGTCTCCGACGCGATGAACAAGACGATCGTCGTCAAGGTCGACACGATCGGGATGCACCGTCGCTACAAGAAGGTGATTCGGCAGTCGAAGAAGTTCCACGCCCACGACGAGACCAACCAGGCCAAGCTCGGGGACGTCGTTCGGATCGTCGAGACCCGGCCGCTCTCCAAGTCGAAGAACTGGCGCCTGGCCGAGATCGTCGAGGT
>JACCRW010000384.1 GCA_013813345.1 Actinomycetota bacterium | reverse complement strand
AGCCCGTGAACACGCCGCGGTAGCGCAGCTCGCGGGCGACGACATCGAATGAGGCGCTGATCGGGCCTACGGTCGTGCGGCCGCGCGTGCCCTCGATCTCCTTGCGTACCCCAGGGAGCGGCGGCAGGAAGCCACTGACCCGCTCGACGTTCCAGGTGCCGTCCAGCTCGCTCATGCCGTTAGCCTTCCTCGCCGTGAGCGAAGAAAACGCCACAACCCAGGATGGGCCAGGCCCGACCGTCCCGTTTCCGCCGATGGAAGCTGAGCTCGTCCGCGAGCTCCCCGCCGGCGACGGGTGGCAGTACGAGCCGAAGTGGGACGGCTTCAGAGGCGTGCTCGAGTCGGGCGGCGGCGAACTGGCGCTCTGGTCGCGCAAAGGGCGCCCGCTCCTTCGCTACTTCCCAGAGCTGTCCGCGCTCGGCGAGCTGCTCCCGGCCGATTCCGCACTCGACGGCGAGATCGTGATCGCGCGGGACGGGGTGCTCGACTTCGACTCGATGCAGACGCGGCTCCATCCCGCGGAGAGCCGGATCCGCAAGCTCTCGGCCGAGATCCCGGCGATCTTCATCGCCTTCGACCTGCTGCTCTGGGCCGGCGAGCCGGTACACCCGCGCCCGCTGGAAGAGCGGCGCGAGGAGCTACTCCGTCGCGGCAAGGGGTTCTGGATCTCGCCTGCAACCCGGAAGCTCGACGCTGCGACCGCCTGGCTCGACCGCTTCGAGGCGGCGGGCCTCGACGGCGTGATCGCGAAGCGGCTGGGCTTGCCCTATCTGCCCGGCTCGCGCGAGGCGGTCGTCAAGGTGAAGGAGCACAAGACGGCCGACTGCGTCGTCGTCGGCGTCCGCTGGAAGTCACGGGCTGAATCTCCTCAAGCAGGGAAGTTCGCAACCCTGCTCCTCGGGCTCTACCGCGAGGACGGCGATCTCGACTACGTCGGCTCGGCCGCAATCGGCGCCCGCAACCACGACGAGATCGCCGCGCTCGTGCTCCCCCTCCTCGACGAGTCGAACGACCGCCGCTTCTCGGAGCCGAACCGCTGGGGCACGGGCGAGCTCGAGGAGACGCCCCTTCGGCCGGAGCTCGTCGCCGAGGTGCGCTACGACAAGGTGCAGGGCAACCGCTTCCGCCACGGCACCAAGCTGATCCGTTTCCGCTCGGACAAGGATCCGGCCGACTGCACCTGGCGCGAGGTGCGGCCGGCGCGCCGGGCCGGCGACCCCACGGTCGAATCGCTCTTAGAATCCCGCGCATGAACTACACGAAGACGAATCTGAAGGCAGACGTCGAGAACCAGGCGCCGAAGTTCGGGATGCCGGCCGAGCTCCAGGCGCGCTTCGCCCGCAGAGACCTCGGCGGCGAGACGCTCGGCCTGAGCCACATGAAGCTCGATCCGAACTTCCGGATCCCGTTCGGCCACAAGCACGTGAGCCAGGAAGAGGTCTACGTCGTCGTCAACGGGTCCGCACGGATCAAGGTCGAGGACGAGATCGTCGAGCTCGGCGAGTGGGACGCGATCCGGATCGCGAAGGACACGATGCGGGCCGTCGAGGCGGGCTCCGACGGCGTCGAGTACCTCGCCTTCGGCGCCGGCACCGATCCCCGCGAGTCCGAGGTCGTGCCGGATTGGTGGAGCGACTAGCGGATTCGGTTGAGCACGGCGAGCGCGATGAGGTGGGCCGCCTCGGCCACGAGCAGCAGCACCCCATAGACAAGCCCGTTCTCCCCGCGAATTCCGTCCGCGAGAAAGAGTCCCCACAGCGCCACGACGAGCACGATGGCCGTGGCAGTCGTCGCCTGATACTCATGGAGAAGCGCTCGCTCGTCGTCCTCGCCGCCGCGGAGCGTGCGGGTCGTGTCGCTCCTGCCGCCCACGGCCAGCACGATCGAGAGCATCACGCTCGCACCGAGCCATAGCGCACCGAGGTCGGGCCGGCCGCCGATCCAGAATGCGGCGAAGGTCGGGAGTCCGGTTGCCCCGACCAGCAACGGAACGACCCACTCGGGTAGCGGGCGACGCGTCTCAGCTTCCACGACGTACCTCCTTCCGGATGAACTGGCTCTGGACCGGCGTGCCGCGCGCCACGTGGCGGCCGTCGGCGCGGTAGCCGACGAACGAGACGGGTAGGCCGCGGGCGGAACCGAACAGACCCGGCCGGTCCTGGACGTGGAAGTGCAGATGCGGCTCGGACGAGTTGCCGGAGTTGCCGGTGAGCCCGAGGACGTCACCCGCCCGAACCCGCTGGCCGGCGCGGACCCGGACACTCCCTTCTGCATGTGGGCCAGCAACGCGTACTCGCCGTTGCCGAGATCGAGCACGACGTGATTGCCGGCGGGGGCGTTTCGGTTCTCGACCTGCACCTGCGGCCGGTTGTCGCGGATTCCGTCCATGGCTGCCACGACGACCCCCGGGGTCGGCGCAAGGATGGACTTCCCCCAGGCCCAGTAGTCCGCGTTCTTCGTCCCGAGGCC
>JACCRW010000423.1 GCA_013813345.1 Actinomycetota bacterium | reverse complement strand
TGCCGCTCACCGACCAGGTGCGGATCGACCGCGAGGAGATCTACGACATCCTCGACCAGATGCGCGCGACGATTCCGGAAGAGATCAAGCAGGCGCGCTGGATCGTCAAGGAGCGGCAGGAGATGCTCGCCGAGGCAAAGCGCGAGACCGACCGGCTGCTCGGCGAAGCGCGGGAGCAGGCGGTGCGCGAGGCCTCGCAGACCGAGATCGTCAAGCTCGCGGAGCGCCAGGCGCAGGAGATCGTGGACGACGCGCGCCGCCAGGCGCGCGAGACGCGGCTCGAGATGGAGGACTGGGCGGATGGGATCCTCTCGACGCTCGAGGTCAATCTCGACAAGTTCCTCACTGCCGTCAAGCGGGGCCGCGAGCGGCTGCACGAGCGCTCGCAGGAAACCGTCGTCGCAGGCGTCGGCCCGCGCGAGCTCGACGAAGACGGCTCCTACCTCTAGTTCGCTCGCGCTTCCGACCGGCGACCGAGCCTCACGCGTTACCCTCGGCCGATGACGCGCTTTCCGCTCAGGCGGCTCCGGCTTCGCTCAGGCGAGGTTCAGCGCGACGCAGTCGAGATCGAGCTGGAGCCTTTCGATCTCGGCGGCCAGCGCTACCTGCCCGTGCCGCAGGTGGTGGAAGCTGAGCTCGTGATCACCCAGGCGACCACCGGACTTCTCTTCGAGCTGCGCTTCGGGGTGCGGCTGCACGGGCCGTGCATGCGCTGCCTCGCCGACGCGGCGCTCGACAACCGCGTCGACGCGCGCGAATATCACGCGGCGGCGGCGGGCGGAGACGAGGAGCTGCAGAGCGAGTACGTGGTCGACGATCAGCTCGAGCTGACGGCCTGGGCGCGCGATGCGATCGCACTGGCGCTCCCCGATCAGATCCTGCACGATCCGGATTGCGCTGGGCTCTGCCCGGTCTGCGGGAAGGATCTGAACGTCGAGTCGCATACGCACGACGACGTGTCGAACGATCCCCGTTGGTCGGCGCTCGAGGGCCTGCGCGACCGCCTCTGAGCCTTCCGTCGCAGTGGACGGGCCACCGTCTCCGAGGGACGTGTCGGTTTCGGACGGTATGCTGCGCGTGGCGCTTCGGCGCCCTCCAATGACGGACTAAACGAGTCATAGACGTCCTCTGCGCCCGCCAACGGCGCTCTCGTTCCCGTCTTCGTAGGAGGTATCGCCCGTGCGCGTCTCACTCGGCGGCGTCGTCAAGGCGTACGGCGCCAACACCGTGCTCGATCGAGTCGACCTGGCGCTCGGCGCGCGCACGCGGCTCGGGCTCGTCGGCCGGAACGGCGTCGGCAAGTCGACCCTGCTCCGGCTGCTCGCCGGGGTGGAGCTTCCGGACCAGGGCCGCGTCGAGCGGACGCCGGCGACACTGACCGTGGGCTACCTGCCGCAGGAGCACGATCGCCGACCGGAAGAGACGCTGCTCGGCTACCTCGCTCGCCGCACCGGCGTCGACGATGCGCAGGCGGCGGTCGAGCGGCACACGACGACGTGGGACGCCGAGGCGTACGGCGCCGCGCTCGAGCGCTTCCTCGCGCTCGGCGGCGGCGACCTCGAGCACCGCGCCCGCACGGTCTGCGCCGAGCTCGGGCTCGACGTCTCGCTCGAACAGGAAACCGCGACGCTCTCCGGCGGCGAAGCTGCGCGAGCCGGTCTCGCAGCGATCCTGCTCTCGCGCTTCGACCTGCTCCTGCTCGACGAGCCGACGAACGACCTCGACTTCGACGGGCTGGAGCGGCTCGAGCGCTTCGTCGCCGGCTTCGATGGCGGGCTCGCCGTTGTCTCGCACGACCGCGCCTTCCTCGATCGCACGATCGAGCGGATCGCCGAGATAGATCCCTGGACTCATCGCGTCAGCGAATGGGCCGGCACCTGGAGCGACTACGAAGCGGCACGCGACCTCGCCCGCGCCCGGCAGTACGAGGCGTTCGCCGACACGGAGGAGAGACGCAGCGAGGTGGAGGCGTTGCTCGCCGCCCGGCGCAACCAGGCGCGAGCCGGCGGCGGGATGGCCGAACGCCGCGGCACGAAGGCGCTCGCCGGCAAGGTGCGCCAGGCGCGGCGATCGCTCGAGCGGATCGAGCACGTCGAGAAGCCGTACGAGCCCTGGCAGCTCCGGCTCTCACTGAACGCGCGGCAGCGTCCCGGCGATCGCGTAGCCGTGCTCGAGGCCGCCGTCGGCGTGCGCGGCGACTTCCGGCTCGGCCCGATCGACCTCGAGCTCGCGCCGGGTGAGCGCGTCGCCATCACCGGACGAAACGGCAGTGGCAAGTCGACATTGCTGGCGATCCTGCTCGGCGAGCTCCCGCTGACCGCCGGCCGGCGTGTCGTCGGCCGCTCGACCGTGATCGGGTCGCTCGATCAGCGTCGTCAGGCCTACGACGGCTCGACACGGGCCCTCGTCCGGTTCGTGGAACGGACCGGGCTGACCGCGCTCGACGCCCGAACGCTGCTCGCGAAGTTCAACCTCGGCGCCGACCACGTCGAACGCGCCTGCGAGACGCTCTCGCCGGGCGAACGCACCCGTCTTCACCTCGCCGAGCTGATGGCACGCGGGGT
>JACCRW010000402.1 GCA_013813345.1 Actinomycetota bacterium | reverse complement strand
TGGCTGTGTCCGACGAGCACGAGAGGCGCGCTCGTGGCCTTGAACGTCCACCGCGCCGACTCGTCGTCGGTCACGTAATCCCAGATCGGGTCGCGCGCGCTTCCGTGGAAGAGCTCGGCCGAAGGCGTCCGCCCGCGCGGCTCCAGCCCGGCCAGGAACGCAACGGACTCCGGATCGAGCTCGGTTCTCGTCCACTCTGCTGCCGCTGCTGCCTCACCCGCGAACGAAGAAGGATCGATCTTCCCGAGCACGACGAGATCGTGGTTCCCCGCGAGGCAGAGCGACGCGCGCTCGCGGACGAGCGCGACGCACTCGTTCGGCCGCGGTCCGTAGCCGACGACGTCGCCCAGGCACCAGAGCTCGTCGACCCCGCCTGCGTCGATCGCCGCCAGCACCGCCTCGAGTGCGTGCAGATTTGCGTGAATGTCGGAGATGACCGCAGTGCGCATCGGGCTGGGCGCGACCCTAGCGGCCGCGTGGCTCGGCGTCGCGGCCCTGCTGTGGCGGACGAGCGCGCCGAGCCTCGAGCTTCCCAAGCTCGCCGCGGGCTCGCTCTTCGACGCCGCGACGCTGCGCCGGAATGCGCGCTACGAGAACGGCCTCGCGGCGCTCTGGGCGGTTGGCCTCGTGCTCCAGCTCGCGGCGCTCTGGCTGCTCGCTCGACGCGGGCCGAGGTTGCACGGCCCGCTGCTCGCGCGGGCGGCGCTTATGGGCGCGCTCGTCTTCGCGTCGCTTTGGCTCGCAGAGCTGCCGGTGCGTCTCGGCGTCCACTGGTGGCGGCGGCGCTACGACGTCTCCGAGCTCGGCTATCTCGGCTACCTCACAGGCCCTTGGTCGACGACGCTCGGCGAGCTGGGGCTCGCGGCGCTCGCGGGACTCGCGATCGTCAGCGCGGGTCGGTTGCTCGGTCGCCGCGCCTGGCTCGGGCTCTGGGCAGCGTTCGTCGCGCTTGCGGTCGCCTACGTCCTCGTCTATCCGAGCCTCCTCGCGCCGCGACTCCGACCGCTTCAGGACAGAGCGCTGGCAGCGCAGATCGAGCGGCTCGGCGTGCTGGTCGGCCTCGAGGAGATCGAGGTCGAGGTGCGCAAGGCGCGTGAGCGCACTCGGGCGGTGAACGCGGAGGCGATCGGGGCCGGCCCGACGACGCGGGTGATCCTCTGGGACACGCTGCTTGCGCCCGAGGTGGGGCGCGACGAGGTGCGCTTCGCCGCGGCGCACGAGCTGGGCCACGTCGCGCGGCGCCATCCGTGGAAGGGCGTCGTTTGGTTCGCGCTGCTCGCGCTGCCCGGCACGTGGCTGCTCGGCCGGGCCGCGCGGCTCCAGGATCCGCGCGCCCTCCCGCGGGTCGCGCTCGTCCTCCTGCTGCTCCAGCTCGCGACGCTACCGCTCGCGAGCGCGATCTCACGGCGTTACGAGGCCGAGGCAGACGCGGTCGGGCTCCGGCTCACGCGCGACGGGCGCGCGGCGGAGGCCCTCTACCGGCGGTTCGCACGCACGAGCCTGAGCGATCCCGATCCGCCCCTCCTGCTCCACCTCCTGCGAGACACCCACCCGACGCTCGTCGAGCGAATCGCTACTGCTCGCGCGGGGGTGCCTCGGGGAGATCCTGGATCCCCTTGACGGTCGCGTACTTCGACCACGAGTCCTGGAGCGCGTCGAGGAGCTCCTTGGCGAACTTCGCCGACATGTTCACCCGCGTGACGACCACGCCGGGAACGTCGCCTTCCTCGGCCTCGTGGTCGATCCGCGCGAACGTGAGTGTGAACTCGTACTCCGAGAAGGAGATGTTGGCGAAGTTCGCGTAGACGCCGACGAGGTGATCCGGGTCGATCTGGATGTTGAGCTGGCGCTCGGGGGCGGCGTCGTCCACGCCCGTACGATAACCGCAGTGCCGCCAGACAACATCACTGCTCTGGGCCGCGTCGTGCGTGAACTCGAGTCGATCTTCGACCGCCTGGTCGAGCTGGAGCGCCCGAAGAACTCATCGCACGGCGATTACACGACGAATGTGGCACTCCGGATGCGCCCGGTTGGCCCGGAGTCAGCACGAGAGTTTGCTGAGCGAAAGCTTCCCGATGTGCTGCGTGTTCCTGGGATCGATCGGGCTGAGGTTGCGGGGCCGGGGTTCATCAACCTGTGGATCGCACCGTCGATCTATGGTCAAGCGCTCGTCGAGATCCTCGCCGCCGGAGAAAGCTACGGCGGTGGCTCGGCGGCGGTGCCGGAGCGGACTCAGGTCGAAATGGTCTCGGCCAATCCCACCGGCCCGATCGTCGTCTCGGCGGCGCGCAACGGCGCCTATGGCGACTGCGTCGCGCGGCTGCTTTCGTTCGCCGGGCACGAGGTCGAGCGCGAGTACTACTACAACGACGCCGGCACCCAGATGGAGCGCTTTCGTGCCTCCGTCGAGGCGGCGCGGCGCGGGGAAGAGCCACCCGAGAGCGGCTATCGCGGCGCGTACGTCGCGGAGCTCGCGGCCGCTTCGGGAGACCCCGTTCCGGAGATGCTGCGCCGGATCGAGG
>JACCRW010000398.1 GCA_013813345.1 Actinomycetota bacterium | reverse complement strand
ACTCGTCGATCCCCACTCCCGTCGCCGCCGAGATCTGGAGCGAATCGGGGAAGCGATTGGCGAGGCGACGACGGCCGAGCGGGTCGAGCCGGTCTATCTTGTTCAGGACGAGCTCGAGCGGGACCTGGTCGGCGCCGATCTCGGCGAGTACGGTGTCGACGGAGCCGATCATCTCCTCGAGCTTCTCGTCGCCGACGGAGGCGTCGACCACGTGCAGGATCAGATCCGCGACGAGCGTCTCCTCGAGGGTCGACGCGAAGCCCTCGACGAGCTGCGTCGGCAGCCGGCGGATGAAACCGACCGTATCGGTGACGAGGTAGCGCTTCCCGTCGTGCTCGAAGGCTCGTGTCGTCGGGTCGAGCGTCTCGAAGAGGCGGTTGTCGACGGAGACGTCCGCATCCGTGAGCGCGTTCAGGAGCGTCGACTTGCCGACGTTCGTGTAGCCCGCAAGTGCGACCGTCGGGATCTGCGTGCGCTCGCGCTCCTTGCGCCGCAGCCCGCGCTGCTTCTCGATCTCCTTCAGGCGGCGCCTGAGCACGACGACGCGCCGATTGGCGAGTCGGCGGTCGGTCTCGAGCTGCGACTCGCCGGGGCCGCGCGTGCCGACCCCGGCGCCGACGGCGCCGGTGCCGCCGCCCAGGCGCTCGAGGTGCTTCCACATCCCGCGCATGCGGGGCAGGTTGTACTCGAGCTGGGCGAGCTCGACCTGGAGCTTGCCCTCGGCGCTCGTCGCGTGCTGGGCGAAGATGTCGAGGATCAGCTGGGTTCGGTCGACGACCCGCGCCTCGAGCGCGTTCTCGAGCGTCCGCTGCTGCGTCGGATCGAGCTCCCCGTCGACAAGCAGCACGTCGGCGTTCGCCCGCGCGTACTCGTCCTTCAGCTCCTCGAGCTTGCCCTTGCCCACGTAGGTGCGCGGATCGGAGCGCGTGCGCTGCTGCACGAGCTGCGCGACCGGCTGGACGAGCGCCGTCCGGGCGAGCTCCTGCAGCTCGGCCAGCTCGTCGTCGGGGTCTGCGCCCTTTGGGAGGAGGGCCAGCACGAACCCCCGCTCGGGCTCAGCGCCCGGCTGAGGTTCTGGCTGACGCGTCGTCACGCGTTGGATTGTGCCACGCTTGCCGCGGTGCCAGGCTCCGCCGACTCAGATCTCGCAAGGCGGCTGGCCGCGCGGACGCTGGAGCTCGTCGACATCCCCTCCGAGAGCCGTCACGAGGCGGCGATCGCGTCGTACGTCGAGGAGGCGCTCGGCGAGCCGACGTGGCGCGACGGCGAGACGCTCTGGTACGGCGCCGGTCTCGGCGGGCGTCCGCTCGTGGTCCTCGCCGGCCATCTCGACACCGTCCCCGGCCAGGGCAATCTGCCGGGCCGCGTCACGGAGACGGAAGTGGTGGGTCTCGGCGCCAGCGACATGAAGGCCGGTGTCGCGGTGATGATCGAGCTTGCGCAGGCATGGCAGGACCTGCGCGCGACTCAGGACTTGGATCTCAACTTCCTCTTCTTTCCCAGGGAGGAGCTTCCCGCGTCCGAAAGCGCGCTTCCCCACTTCTTCGACAGCGTGCCACGCGTTCACGAGGCGGAGCTGGCGATCCTGCTCGAGCCGACCGACTGCACGATCCAGGCAGGGTGCCTCGGCAACCTGAACGCGCAGCTCGTCTTTCACGGAGTCAGCGGCCACTCGGCCCGGCCGTGGACGGCGGAGAACGCGATCGAGAAGGCGCTCGAGGGGCTTGAGGCGATCGCGCGGCTCGAGCCGCGGCCGGTCGAGGTCGGCGGCCTGACCTTCACCGAAGTCGTCAGCCTCACCCGGATCGAGGGTGGGATCGCCGACAACGTGATCCCGGACCGCGTCACCGCGCACGTCAACTTCCGCTACGCGCCGGACCGCTCGTCCGAGAGCGCCGAGGCCCATCTGCGCGGCCTCGTTCCGGAGGGCGCCGAGTACGTTCCGGCGGGCGACTCACCCCCGGCCCGCGTCGTGACGGACTCGCCGCTCGTGCAGCGGCTCCGCGACGCCGGCGACCTCGCGCTCGAGCCGAAGCAGGCCTGGACGAACGTCGCCGACTTCACCGCGCGCGGAATCGACGCGGTCAACTTCGGCCCGGGGGCGCCTCGCTACGCCCACCGCCGCGACGAACGCGTGGGAATCGCGGCGCTCGTCAAAGCCTACGAGT
>JACCRW010000387.1 GCA_013813345.1 Actinomycetota bacterium | reverse complement strand
CCCGAGCCCCAGTGGTAGTAGGTCGACTGAATCAGCGAGACGGCGTTGCGATCGCCGTCGACCGCGCAGAGATAGGTCGTGCCGCCACGTGGGGTAACCGAGGGCTCCGGCTCGAGAGCGCGATCAGGCCTGACGTGCGCGCGTCGGGCAGCAAGCTGCCCGGCATCGAGCAGGAACTCCGGCAGGGGGCTGTCGGCAATGTGACCGTAGGCGTCGGCGAGCGCCAGCTTCGTCGCCTCGATCCGGCTGTGGAGGGTGTCCGGCAGACCTTCGAGCAGGCCGAGCGCGATCAGCGCAGCGGCACCCTGGCCGTTTGGCGGGAGCTCGCAGACCTCGATCCCGCGATAGGCCAGGCGCAGCGGCTCGACCCACTCGGACGCGTGATCCGCGAGATCCGCCTCGCCGAGCCAGGACGCCGCCGCGATCTGCTCCGCGACCCGGCCGCGGTAGAGCGCATCCGGCCCCTCCGACGCGATCCGCCGGAGCGTCGCGGCGAGCTCGGGCAGGCGGTAGACCTCGGCCCGTCGCGGCGCCGGCCACGGCGCCCGCTCGCTCGAGGCCCAGTGCAGAGCGACCCGCTCGGTCGCCGCCACGCCATGCTCGGCGATCTCGATCGCGGCGGCGAGCGCTGCGTCGAAGCCGAACCTGCCGAACCGCTCCGCGAGATCAGCCCACGCGCGCACCGCGCCGGGCACGGTGACCGAGCGCGGGCCGGATTCCTCGGCGACCGCACCCTCGGGCAGATCGCCGGGAGCGCGTCCCGAGCCGTTCAGGCCGACGAGCTCGCCGTCCCACCAGAGCTGGGCGAAGAGGTCGCCGCCGATGCCGGTGTGCCCGGGCTCGGCGACGCAGAGCATGGCCGCTGCCGCGAGCGCCGCATCGACCGCATTGCCACCGCGCTCGAGCGCGCGCACCCCGGCGCTCGTCGCGAGCGGATGGCTCGTCGCCACCATCGCCTCGCGCAGGATCGTTGGCCGGCGCAAAGGCGTTACCGTCCAGAGCGATGCTGCTCGGGATCGACCATGTCCAGCTCGCCGCACCGGCCGGTTGCGAGGAGGCGGCACGCAGCTTCTTCGGCGAGGCGCTCGGCCTCGAGGAGGTCGAGAAGCCCGACGAGCTGAAGCCGCGTGGCGGCGTCTGGTTCCGCTGTGGGAATCAACAGCTCCACATCGGGGTCGAGGGGGGATTCTCGCCGGCGCGCAAGGCCCACCCAGCATTCCACGTCGCCGGCTACGACGCACTGCTCGTTCGACTGCGACGAGCCGAGATCGAGATCGTCGAGGACGACGCGATCGCCGGCCTGCGTCGCTGCTTCGTCAGCGATCCGTTCGGCAACCGGATCGAGCTACTCGCCTCGCTCACATAATCGAGCGCCTTGCCGATAACGACGCAATGCACGTTCATTCCGCCGACGAGCGGATCCTCATCGTCGACGACGAAGCGCCGATCCGGACGCTGCTCGCGCGCCTGCTCGGCATGCACGGCTTCGACTGCCTGAGCGTCGGAAGCGCGAGCGAAGCGCGGCTCCTCCTGGCTACCGAGCAGGTGTCGCTGATCCTCAGTGACGTCAACATGCCCGGCGAGTCTGGCCTCGATTTCGCGCGCGAGGTGTCGAAGGATCATCCGGAGATCGCGATCGTGATGGTCACCGGCCTCGACGACCGCCACCACGCCGAGGCCGCGGTCGAGCACGGGGTCTACGGCTACGTCCTCAAGCCCTTCAAGCCGAACGAGCTCGTGATCAACGTCGTCAACGCGCTGCGGCGCAGGACGCTCGAGATCGAGAATCGCGGCCATCGCGACCGGCTCGAGCAGACCGTGCTCGAGCGCACCTCGACGCTCCGCGAGACGATCTCTCGGCTCGAGAGCTCCGAGGGCGAGATGCGCCGGCTGCGAGAGGAAACGATTCGGCGGCTCTCGTGGGCCGCCGAGTTCCGCAGCCAGGAGACCGGCCAGCACATCGTCCGGATGAGCCTCTACTGCGCCCTGCTCGCCCGACTCGCCGGGATCGATGCGGAGCGGGCGGAGTTGATCCGGATCGCGAGCCCGATGCACGACGTCGGCAAGATCGGGATCCCCGACCGGATCCTGCTCAAGCCCGGGAAGCTCACAGGCGAGGAGCGCCACATCATGGAATCGCATGCTGCGATGGGCCATCGGATCCTCGCCGGCTCGAACGTGGAGCTGCTCGAGCTTGCAGCACTGCTCGCGCTCACCCACCACGAGCGGATCGACGGCGCCGGCTATCCCCACGGCCTCTCGGGCGAGAGGATTCCGATCGAGGGCCGGATCGCCGCGATCGCAGACGTCTTCGATGCGCTCACCTCCGATCGCGTCTACCGCCCCGCCTTCCAGCCCGAGGAGGCGCGCGAGATGATGCTGGATGGCCGCGGCACCCAGTTCGATCCGCGGCTGCTCGATCTCTTCCTCGGCGCCTGGCACGACGTGCTGGCGATCCGGCGAGCGGCGACGGACGCCGCGGTCGAGTCTGCGTTGCTCGCAAGCTAGGCTCACGAGATGAGCCGGCTCGACGTCGAGGTCGTCGTCGTCGGTGCCGGAGTGATGGGACTGGCGACTGCTCGGTCGCTGGCGCGGGGCGGCCGGAGCGTTGCGCTGGTCGAGCAGTTCGAGCTCGGACACACGCACGGATCGAGCCACGGCGGCTCGCGGATCTTCCGGCTCTCGTACCCGGACGCTGCCTGGGTGCTGCTCGCGCAGGAGGCGCTCTCAATCTGGCGCGAGCTCGAGGCGGAGGCCGGCGAGCCCCTGATCGAGCGGTACGGCTCGCTCGATCTCGGCGACTGGCGGCCGAATCGGGAAGCGCTCAGCGCGAGCGGGATTTCGTTCGAGCTGCTCAAAGGCCGAGAGCTCGCGCGCCGGTTTCCACTCGACGTCGACGGCGGCGAGACGGGGCTCCACCAGGCGGACGGTGGGATCATCCGCGCCGACGCTGCGCTCGCCGCCCTCGAGGCGTCAGCAGTCGCGGCGGGAGCACAGTTGCTCGAGGGGACGCGGATCGCAGCGATCGAGCCGAATCGGGAAGGCGTGACGATGTCCGGCGACGGCATCTCGATCCGCGCCGACGTCGTCGTAGTGACCGCCGGCGCCTGGGCTCGCGGCTTGCTCGCGCCGCTCGGAGTCGCGCTCGAGGTCGAGCCGACGCGCGAGACCGTCTCGTACTTCGAGCTCGCGACGGACGAGCCGGTGCCGTCGCTGATCGACTTCGCCGAAGGCGCCGGGCCCGGCCAGCTCGGCTACGCGCTCATGGCTCCGGGAGTCGGGTTGAAGGCAGGGATCCATCACACCGGCGCGCTCGCCGATCCCGACGAGCCAGGCGTCGTGGACGCGGAGATCGCCGGCTGGACGGCCGAGTGGGTGAACAAGCGCTTCCGCGGCGCGGCTCCTAAGGGCGAGCTCGAGACATGCCTCTACACGAACACGGCCGACGAGAGTTTCGTGCTGGAGCGCCACGGTCGCGTCGTCGTCGGCTCGGCCTGCAGCGGCCACGGCTTCAAGTTCGCGCCGGTCGTCGGCGAACGGCTCGCCGCGCTCGCTAGCGAAACAGGTCGCGCTCGGCAGGCATGACGAGGTCGCGGCCGCTGCCTGCTCCGGCCACGTCGAGGCCGCGGATCACGGCCGCGGGCACTCTTCGCAGCTTTCCCAGCACGAGCTCTGCCGCCCCGGCGAGCTCGTCTGCGATCGCGATCTGAGTTCCCTGCAGCTCGTAGCCGACGGCGTCGTGCCGGCCAGCCAGGTCGAGCAAGGCCGTCACGCCGGCGACGCCGAGCGCGACCTCCGTCGTCCCTTGCCGCCACGCACGGCCGAACGAGTCGCTGACGATCACGCCCACTTCGGCGACTGCGTGCTTCCGCAGGCCGGCGCGCAGACCGGCGGCCGATGCGTCGGGGTCGAGCGGGAGCAGGATCAGCGTTCCGGCTCCTTTCGCGTTTGAGGCGTCGACCCCGGCCGAGGCGCAGATGAAGCCGT
>JACCRW010000349.1 GCA_013813345.1 Actinomycetota bacterium | reverse complement strand
GGCGATACGGTCAGCCCGGATGCCCGACGCGATCGTGATCGGAGCCGGGCCGAACGGGCTCGTCGCCGCCAACCTCCTGGCCGACGCAGGCTGGTCGGTGGAGGTGCTCGAGGCGCAGGATCGCCCCGGCGGCGCGGTCAAGAGCTCCGAGCACGTCGAGCCCGGGTTCGTCCACGACGCCTTCAGCTCGTTCTACCCGCTCACGCTGGCTTCACCGGCGATGCGCGCGCTCGAGCTCGAGAGCCACGGCCTCCGGTGGCGGCACGGGCCGCTCGTGCTCGCGCACCCGACGACGGACGGCTCGTGCGCCGTCCTCTCCCGCAGCCTCGAGGAGACGGCCGCCTCTCTCGACTCCTTCGCAGCCGGCGACGGCGACGCCTGGCGCGCGCTCTTTGCGCGCTACCGCCGGATCGAGGAGCCGCTGCTCCAGGCGCTGACAACGCCGTTCCCGCCCGTTCGGGCCGGGCTGCGAATCGCGTTCCGGATGCGAGCGGAGCTGCCCGAGCTCGCCCGCTTCGCCCTGCTTCCCGTGCGCCGACTCGCGGACGAGCACTTCCGCGGCGCCGGAGCCGCACGCCTGCTCGCGGGCAACGCGCTCCACGCGGACTTCTCGCCGGAGTCGAGCCTCGGCGGGTTCTTCGGCTGGCTCCTCGGCTCCCTGGGCCAAAGCGTCGGCTTTCCCTTCCCCGAGGGCGGCGCCGGCAAGCTGACCGAAGCGCTCGTGCGGCGGCTCGAAGCGAAGGGGGGCCGCGTCATCTGCGACGCGCGTGTGCACGAGATCGTCGTCCGGAACGGCCGTGCCGAAGGAGTCCGCTCGAGCGTCGGCGACGCAACCGCCGGCCGAGCCGTGCTCGCCGACGTGCACGCGGTCGCCTTGTATCTCGACCTGCTGGCGCGGAGACACGTGCCCGCGCGGGTGCTCGACGCGATCGGGAAGCTCGAGCTCGACCCGGCGACGCTCAAGGTCGACTGGACGCTCGACGGCCCGATCCCCTGGACTGCGCCCGACGCGCGGCGGGCGCCCGTTGTCCACGTCGCCGAGTCGGTCGACGAGCTGACCGTGACGGCGAGCGAGCTGGCGCGGAAGCTCGTTCCGAGCAACCCGTTCCTCGTCCTCGGCCAGTACTCGATGGGAGACCCGAGCCGCCAGCCGGAGGGGAAGGAGACGGCCTGGGCGTATACGCACCTGCCCCAAGGCGTCGAGCACGGCGACCTCGCCGAGCGGATGGAAGCACGCGTGGAGGCGCTCGCTCCCGGCTTCCGCGCCTTGATCCAGAAACGTCACGCTTGGACGCCGGCGCTGCTCGAGCAGGCGAACGAGAACCTGCGCGGCGGCGCGCTGAACGGGGGCACCGCGCAGCTCCACCAGCAGCTGATCTTCCGGCCGGTGCCGGGGCTCGGCCGGGCCGAGACGCCGGTGCGCGGTCTCTATCTCTGCTCGTCGTCGGCGCATCCCGGCGGTGGCGTCCACGGGGGTCCGGGCGCGATCGCCGCCCGTGCGGCTCTGCGGAAGCTGCGCGGCTAGCTGCTGCGCCCGACGCGACGGAACCGTCTCAACGCCACCAGCAGCCCCGCGGCGAGCGCGAGCACCAGGATCAGCGCGACCACGGGTAGGACGAACGCCGCCACGACGAGGAGGAGCGAGCCTGCGTCCTCGCCCAGTGAGAGCACGGGGTTGCCGAGCCCGCCCGTCGTCGCCGTCGACACCGGCCGCACGGCGGCGCGAGCGGCGTGGAGCGAGCCGGCCGTGGCGCCTCCGAGCAGGACGGCCGCGAGCGTCGACAGGTCGGTCTCGAGACCGGTCTGGCCGACGAAGAGGATCGCGCCAGACGCGGGCGCCACGATCGTCCCGACGAGGTGGAGCACGTGGTCGACCACCGGAATCTTGTCTCCGACGAAGTCCACAGCCGTGAGCACGCCGAGCAGGACGAGCGCGGGCGTCGAGGTGAGGTCGTCGAACGGGGCAGCGAGCTCGACGACGTCGAACCGGGCGACGAGGGCGCTCGCGAAGAGCGGCAGCCAGGCGTTCAGACCCGCGGCGCCCGAGAGCCCGAACGCGGCGAGCAGGCTTCCCAGCGCGCTGTCGAGCCCCACCTAGAAGATTTCCGGGCACCAGGGCTTGCGAGGGACTGCGAAGAGGCGATCGGCGCGCGCCGCCGCGCCTTCGCGGAGCTCGTGGACGAGACCGGCGCGCACGAGCTCCGACGCGCCGAAGGCGCCGAGGTAGAGCGAGCCCGCCTCGGTCACGTCGAGCGCGAGATCGGCATCGTCGTCGGTGCGCTCCGCGACGCCGTCGGCGATCCGCCAGCGCCCGCTGTTCTCCGGCAGGAACTCGTCATCCAGCTCGAGCACGAGTGGCTCCTCGCTCGCGTAGGAGCGGGCGGCGAGCGCCGTACCCACGTCGACGAGACGCAGGAAGAGCGTGTCGTAGAGGCGGAGCAGGGCCCGGCGCGGGTAGACGAGCGCGTGCAGGAGCGGATGGCCGATCGGGAGGTGATTCGCCCGGAAGTTGCCGACCCAGTCGAGGCCGAGGAGGTAGCGCCAGAGCTCGAGCTCGGCCCCGTCGTCGCCCATCGCCTCGATCACGCGCACATGGCCGACGTTTGCCGCCCCCTCCCACTTCGAGACGACGCGGTAGAGCGCGTAGGCGGACGGAACTCCGTCGAGGTCTACGATCGCGACGTTCTTGGCCGCGCCCTCCTCGCGCCGATCGGGGGGATCGTCGAGGATCCGCGTCTCCCACCACTCGGGCGAGCGCGCATACATCCCGGGCGTCCGCAGCCGAGTCCGGTCGTAGATGGGCGGCACGAGCTCCTTCGCGTCGTCGAGCGAGACCAGGCGGACGCTGACCTCGGGATTCGCGGGCGGCCGCAGCGCGTGGTACCCGCGGGCCAGCGTCAGCTCGGCGCCGAGCGCAGCCATCCCGTAGCCGTAGCGACGATAGATCGCCTCCTCCGACGCCCACAGCGCGGCGAGCGGCTCACCGCGGTCGCGGATGTCCTCGAGCTGGGCGCGCATCATGCTCGTCAGCACGCCGCGCCGGCGGTGCGTGGGGAGCACCCCGACGACGGTGACGCCGCCGCAGCGTAGTTGCCGGCCCGGAATCGTCAGCTCGAACGGGAACGCGCCGGCGCCACCGACGATGCTGTCGCCGTCGAAAGCTGCGTGCATCCGCTCGAGCGGCAGATTCGCGCCGAAGCGCTCGGCCTGCTCGAGCGTGGGCCAGCCGCCGAAGTAGTGGCCAATCGCGCCGATCCCCGCGGCCAGCTCCTCGACATCCTCGACCGGACGAACGGCGATGCTCAGGCGATCTTCTCCAGCGGCGCGTAGTCGAGCATCAACTTCCGCTCGCTCCCGTCGGCCGCGAACCGGACGGTGACGAGCCCGCCGGCCTCCATCCTCGTGACGACGCCCTCGCCGAGCGTTCCGTGGCGGACGGAGTCACCGGTCGAGAGCGCCGGATGATCGGTCTTGGGCTGAAGATCGCGCGTCTGCGCGGGTGTGCCGTAGTTCCGCCAGGAGGAGGCGCGCAGCCGCTCGCGCTCGACCTGCAGGTCGGGCAGCTCGTCGAGGAAGCGCGAGGGGAGGTTGTGCGTCGTCCGCCCCCAGAGAAGGCGCGAGGACGCGTGCGTCAGGACGAGCCGCTCCTCGGCCCGCGTGATCCCGACGTAGAAGAGGCGCCTTTCCTCCTCGATCCCCTGCTCCTCGATCGAGCGCGAGGA
>JACCRW010000347.1 GCA_013813345.1 Actinomycetota bacterium | reverse complement strand
CGCTCGCGCTGCCGCGCGACGGCTTTCTCGCTGCCGGCGTGCTCGGCCTGCTCGTTCAGCTCCTGCAGCCAGGCGAGCTTGGCCGCGGTCGTGTCGTGGAGCTCCGCCATCGCCGGTGAGCGTAACGGCGCGGACAGAGTTTGTGTTTCTGAAACACAAGCGTTCTGAGAACGCCGCGGTTGGGCGCTCGGAGCGACGACTTGTGTTGGAACAACACAAGCTCCGGTTGGTCGCGCGGTATCGTCGGGCGATGCCCGCACTCGCTGGACTGCCGCGCCTGCTCCTTCGGCTCGAAGGAGCCGCGGTGCTCGCGGGCTCGCTCGTCCTCTACTTCGACCAGGACTTCGGCTGGCTCCTGCTCGTGCTGCTCGCGCTCGCACCCGATCTCGCGATGGTCGGCTACGCAGCGGGCGAGCGCGTCGGCGCCGCGGCCTACGATCTCGTCCACACCGAGGCGCTGCCGGTCGCGCTCGGGCTCGTCGGCGTGCTGGCAGACCGGGAGCTTGCGGTTCAGCTGGCGCTGATCTGGCTCGCGCACATCGGTGCGGACCGGCTGCTCGGCTACGGACTCAAGTATCCCACCGCGTTCCGCGACACCCACCTCCAGCGGGTCTAATGGAGGCGCCGCTCGACCGCTCGACCATCTGGCCCTACGAGGACGGCGAGCCGGGGCCGTTCTACTACGCGCGCGCCGGCCACCCGAACGGCGTTGCCGCCGAGCGCGCTCTCGGCGAGCTCGAGGGTGGCGAGGCCGTCCTCTTCGCCTCCGGAACCGCCGCCACGACCGCTGTCGCGCTCGCCCTGCTCGAGCCCGGAAAGACGATCGCGCTCGCAGACGACGCCTACTACGGCACGGGCGTCACCCTCGCCGAGCTCGGCCGCTGGGGGCTCCGGCACGTGCTCTTCGACCAGACCGCGCCCCCACCGGAGGCCGCCGACCTCGTCTGGATCGAGTCGCCCTCGAATCCACTCCTGACTGTGCCCGACTTCGAGGCCGCGGCGGCGCACTCCTCGCCGGTAATCTGCGACGCCACCGCCTCGACGCCGATCCATCTACGCGCGCTCGAGCGCGGTTGCGACCTCGTCGTCCACAGCGCGACGAAGTACCTCGCGGGCCACCACGACGCCCTCCTCGGCGTCGTCGTCTGCCGCCGCGCCGAGGACGCGGAGCGCCTGCGGGCCTTCCGCAACGCGACGGGGGCCGTCGCAGGCCCGGATGCCGCCTGGCTCCTGCTCCGCGGCCTGCGCACGCTCGAGGTCCGCGTGCTTCGCCAGACGGAGACCGCGCAGGCGCTCGCGGAGCGGCTCGGCTCGCATCCGGCGGTGACGAACGTCCGCTATCCGGGCTTCGGTGGGCTGCTCTCCTTCGATGTCGCGGGCGGCGACGCGGCGCGACGCGTCGAGACCGGAACCGAGCTGATCGCGAACGCGACGAGCCTCGGCGGCGTCAGCTCGACAATCGAGACGCGCTTCCGCTGGGAGGGGACGCGGGTCCCGCCCGGGCTGCTCCGCCTCAGCGTCGGGCTCGAGCCGCTGGAGGAGCTGTGGACCGATCTCCGAAGAGTTCTGGCGCGGGCCTGAGCTTCGACCATACTTCCGCCCAAACCCCGCTGAAGACAAAGGAGTTCCAGTGCCCTCTGTGCCCACGGCCGACGAGGCGAAGCGACCTGGCATACGTCGAGCGAGGAGCGACGCGGCAGGAAACGGCGGCGCGGCGCTCACCGACGCCCAGCTGACGCGGCTCGTCGGCGCGCTGCAGGCCGCGCGCAACGGCGACGTCTCCGTCCGCCTGCGTGGCGAGGGCGCCTTCGGCGAGGTCGCCGACGCCTTCAACGCCCTGATCGAGCGCGACCAGCAACTCACGCGGGAGCTCGTTCGCGTGGGCAAGGTCGTCGGCCGGGAAGGCCGGATCACCGAACGCGCGCACCTCGAGGGCGCCGCCGGGTCGTGGGCGGAGAAGGTTGCGGCCGTCAACGATCTGATCGACGCGCTGGCGCGGCCGACGATCGAGGTCTCCCGCGTGATCGACGCCGTTGCGGACGGCGATCTGAGCCAGCGCATCCAGCTCCAGATCGACGGCAGGCCGGTGCGCGGCGAGTTCCGCCGGATCGGCACGACCGTGAACGCGATGGTGGATCAGCTCTCCTCGTTCGCGGACGAGGTGACCCGCGTCGCCCGGGAGGTCGGCACCGAGGGCCGACTCGGCGGCCAGGCCAAGGTCAGGGGCGTCTCCGGGACCTGGAAAGACCTCACGGACTCGGTCAACCAGATGGCCTCGAACCTGACGGGCCAGGTGCGCAACATCGCCGAGGTGACGACCGCGGTCGCGACCGGCGACCTCTCGAAGAAGGTCACGGTCGACGTCAAGGGCGAGGTGCTCGAGCTCAAGAACACGGTCAACACGATGGTCGACCAGCTCTCGACCTTCGCAGACGAGGTCACGCGGGTCGCCCGCGAGGTCGGCACCGATGGCACGCTCGGCGGCCAGGCCCAGGTCAAGGGCGTGAGCGGGGTCTGGAAGGACCTGACCGAGAACGTGAACACGCTCGCCGGCAACCTGACCGGCCAGGTGAGGAACATCGCGCTCGTTACGACCGCCGTCGCGAACGGCGACCTCTCCCGCAAGATCACGGTCGACGCGAAGGGCGAGGTGCTCGAGCTGAAGGAGACCGTCAACACGATGGTCGACCAGCTCCGCTCGTTCTCGCAGGAGGTGACGCGCGTCGCGAAGGAGGTCGGCACCGAGGGCAAGCTGGGCGGCCAGGCCCAGGTCGAGGGCGTCAGCGGCGTCTGGCGAGACCTGACGGAGAACGTGAACACGCTCGCCGGCAACCTGACGAGCCAGGTCCGCAACATCGCCGACGTGACGACCGC
>JACCRW010000339.1 GCA_013813345.1 Actinomycetota bacterium | reverse complement strand
TCGATCGTGCCGCTCTCGGGCGTCAGCGGCGAGATGATCGTCTCGGTCGCCTGGGAGATCTCCTGGTACCAGTACCGCGTCAGCCCAGAGTCCGCCCAGCCGGTGCGGCTCGCCGAGCGCGGCCACGATCTGGGTGAGCTCGAGGGCGGCTACCAGGGCTGGAACGCGAGCCTGGCCGACGACGGCCGGCTGATGCCCGACATCGCTCGGGTCTGAGCGATGTCCGGCTGGCATGCGAAACCGCTCTTCGACGTCCCGACGATCGACCCGGAGGAGCCGAGCGACCCCGTCTGGCATCCGCTGCAGCACCATCTGAGGATGACTGCGTTCGGCGCGAATGCCTACGTGGCGGCCGAGAGCGGACTGAACCTGCTCGAGGCCCATGACGAGACGAAGAGCGGCCAGGAAGAGCTCTACGTCGTCGTGTCCGGAGCCGCGCGCTTCACGCTCGACGGCGAGGACGTCGAAGCTCCGGCGCCGTTCGTCGTCGCGGTAGTCGACCCCGCCGTGACCCGTGCGGCCGTCTCGGTCGAGCCGGGCACAACGGTGCTTGCGTTCGGCGGCGAGCCGCGCAAGGAATTCGAGTCGAGCTGGAGCGGGCGTTGGTTTCGGAGCGTGCCCCGCGCAGGGGATGGCAGAACCCGACCGAATCCCTCAGACTGAGCCGATGATCTACTGCGTCATCCCGAGGGAGCTCGAGGCGGAGCTCTACGACAAGCTAGTCGAGTACTACAGCGACAACCCGAACGTGACCGTGATCATCGACCGCCGCGAGGGCGACGATCGTCGCAACGGCCGCGGCTACGGTGGCCACCGCGAGGTCCGCGACCGCCGCAACGCGCGCATTCCTGGAACCTTTCCGGATTTGCCTGTGCCTGACTAGACTGGCCGCCGATGGCCGTCACGGGCGCGAAGGAGTTCAAGAACTACATCGGCGGCGAGTGGGTCGGCTCGAGCTCGGGCGAGACCTTCGAGTCGCACGTCCCCGCAACCGGCGAGGCGCTCGGGAGCTTCCCTCGCTCGGGCGCCGAGGACGTCGACCGCGCGGTCGCCGCCGCCAAGGACGCGTTCGAGGAGTGGCGCCTCGTCCCAGCGCCGGAGCGCGGCCAGATCCTGCTCCGCTTCGCGCGCCTACTCGAGGACGAGAAGCAGGAGTTGACCGAGCTGATGAGCCGCGAGATGGGAAAGGTGCTCGCGGAGGCGGGCGGCGACGTCCAGGAGGCGATCGACATGTCGGTCTACATGGCCGGCGAGGGCCGGCGCATGTTCGGCCACACGACCCCCTCCGAACTGCGCGACAAGTTCCAGATGTCCGTCCGGATGCCGGTCGGGGTCGTCGGCGCGATCACGCCGTGGAACTTCCCGATCGCGATCCCCGCCTGGAAGCTCGCGCCCGCGCTCGTCTGCGGCAATACGGTCGTCCTCAAGCCCGCGGAGGATACGCCGCTTCTCGCCGAGCGTTTCATCGAGCTGCTTTCCGAGTCGGGCCTTCCGGACGGTGTCGTCAACCTCGTCCACGGCTACGGCGAGGAGGCGGGCGACCGGCTGGTGCGCCACCCCGACGTCCCGATCATCACGTTCACTGGGTCGCGCGAGACCGGTGTGCTCGTGACGAAGAACGCCGCCGACAACTTGAAGCATGTCCATCTCGAGCTCGGCGGCAAGAACGGGATCGTGGTGATGGACGACGCGGATCTCGACCTCGCCGTCGAGGGGATCGTCTGGTCGGCCTTCGGCACCTCGGGCCAGCGCTGCACTGCGGCGAGCCGCGTAATCGCGCACGAATCGATCTACGACGAGCTGCAGAAGCGGCTCGTCACGCGTGCCGAGACGATGCGGATCGGCCCGGGCTGGGATCCGGAGACCGACCTCGGCCCGGTGATCAACCGCGAGGCGCTCGACAAGATCCACTCGTACACGGGAATCGGCTCCGACGAGGGCGCGAAGCTCCTCACCGGCGGCGAGATCGCCTCCGACGGCGACCTCGGCAAGGGCTTCTACTACCGGCCGACGATCTTCTCGGAGGTCGAGCCGCAGATGCGGATCGCGCAGGAGGAGATCTTCGGGCCGACGACCGC
>JACCRW010000305.1 GCA_013813345.1 Actinomycetota bacterium | reverse complement strand
ATTCGTGAGCTGCTCGAGGAAGACGATGACGAAGAAGACGAAACTGACAGCTGAGGAACAAGCGCGTCGGGAGTTGCGCGACCGCTATATCGACGTCGTCGCGCGGGAGAGCGAAGCGAAAGCAGCGGAGGCTCTTCGTCGCCGCGATCAGGCGGAACGGCGCGAGCGCTCGTAGAGCGCGATCACGCCGGCAGCGGCAACGTTCAGGGATTCAGCGGCCCCAGAAGTCGGAATCGTGGCGACTTCGTGGCTCTGAGCTACTAGCTCGTTTGGGAGCCCTTCCCGCTCCGCCCCGAGGAGGAAGGTGACGGGCCCCGCGAGGTCGAGCTCCCGAAGCGGCCGGCCGCCGTGAGCCGCGAGCGCGATCCACGGCTTCGGCGCGTCCACGAGCGCGAGCAGCGGGACGCGGAAGATGGCGCCCACCGAGGCCCGCAGCGCCTTCGCGCCGAGCGGGTCCGCACAACCGGCTGAGAGCGCGACCGCCGCGCCGAACGCGTCGGCCGCGCGCAGGAGGGTGCCGACGTTCCCCGGATCTGCGACGCGCCAGAGCGCGAGTGTCGTCTCGCGATCACCTTGCGGGAGATCGGCTTGCCGGAAGACGCCGATCGTGCGGGCGGGATGCGGCAGCGTCGAGAGCTCGGCGAGAAGCTCCTCCGCAACGGTCTCGCCCGCGACGAGGAGCTCGATGGGCTCGATCCCGGCTGCTCGGGCCGCCTCGACGAGATCCTCGCCTTCGACGACGAAGAGGCCGAGCTCGGCCCGCTTGCGCTTCTGCGCGAGCAGCTTCCGGACGAGCTTCAGCGTCGGGTTCGTGCGCGCGGTGATCACACGAGCCACTCGAGCCAGGCGCCGTGGAAGTCCGCGTGCGCCAGGAGCTCAGGCCCGTTGCCCGGCCAGAGCTCCAGCCACAGGCCCCAGTAGCCGTGGACATCCTCGGCAGGGCGGGCCGTCCAGACAAACGCGAGCGATCCGTCACGGCCGGCCGTGGCGAGAGAGCCTTGAACGCGATCCCAACCGTCGTCGTGGAGATAGCCGAGAACCGCGGTCTGGAAGACCACGGTGAGCACGTCCGGATCGCGCTCCGCAAGGAGGCCCGGGAGCAGCTCGACGAGATCGCCGCACAGTAGCCTCGGCGGCTCGCGACGCACCGCCTCGATCGCGCGGTCGAGCCGCTCCAGCCGCCCTTCCTGTCCGGGCCAGATGAACGATCGCAGTCGAAGCGCGCCCTCCTCGGAGGTGACGTCGACCGGATCGAGGTCGATGCCAACCCGGTGGCGCACCCGCGGTTCGAGCTCGAGCAGCTCCGCGGGCACCGCAGTGCGCTCCACGCCGTCGAGCTCGAGCAAGGCGTCCGCGGAGCCCCAGGTTCCGGCCTCGTAGGTGTGGCGATACCGATCCCAGAGGAGGTTGAAGCCGGCGCTCGAGCCGAGCTCGCTCAAGTCGAAGGTTTCCGCGCCGGTCCGTCGCGCGAGCTCGAGGAAGCAGGGCAGCAGGGTCCACGAGCGGCCCACCTCGTTCGTTTGGATCGGCCGCGCGGCGAGCCGCGGGAGCTCAGGGTGCTCGAGTGCCGCGTCGAGGTCGTGCCAGCTCGCGCGGTCGGAGAGAACGAGCGCGTGCCATCCGCCGAGCAATCGCAACGGCGCGTCCCACGTCAGCTCGCCGACGAGAGCCGGAACGCGCGGATCCTCCGCCAGCCGCCGGCAGAGGTCGACGTAGAGCGGCGAGCGCCCTTCGCACTGCTCCGCCTGGTGCTGGAAGACTTTTGTCTGGCTCAGGCGGCTTTGGCGGACTCGTTCGCGGCCTTCGCCTGCTCGGCGACCGCCGTGAAGGCGGCCGGATCGCTGACGGCGAGGTCGGCGAGCACCTTGCGGTCGAGCTCGATGCCGGCCTTGTGGATGCCCGAGATGAACTGGTTGTACGACATCCCGTTCACGCGCGCGGCCGCATTGATCCGCACGATCCAGAGCTGCCGGAACGTCCGCTTCTTGTTCTTCCGGTCGCGGTAGGCGTAGACGAGCGAGTGCTCGACCTGCTCCTTCGCGTACTTGTAGCTCGACTTCTTGAGCCCCCAGTAGCCCTTCGCCTGGCCCAGAACCTTGCGGCGCTTCTTGCGCGCGTGAACCGATCGCTTGACGCGTGGCATTCAGCCCCTCCCTAGCAGCTTCTTCACGGTCTTCAGGTCGCTAGACGCGACCAACCCGTCCTTGCGCGCGCTCTTCCGCTTCCCCGGGCGGCTCTTGATGAGGTGGCCGGGGGGTGTGGTCCGGCGGCGCCGGCGCAGCAAGATCTTGCCGGCCGCCGTCACCTTGAAGCGCTTCTTCGCCCCGCTCCCTGTTTTCACCTTCGGCATCAGTCTTCACTCCTGCGTTCTTCGTTGGGCCGAGCAGCATCACCATGTTGCGACCGTCGAG
>JACCRW010000369.1 GCA_013813345.1 Actinomycetota bacterium | reverse complement strand
TGGCCGCAGCGCGGGCGACATGCACGTCATGCGCCATCTTCTTTTCAACCGCAGGCTCTCGACCCGGTCGATCGGCCACGTCGAGATGATCTGCACCTTCATCGTCGGCAACTCGCGCAACTGCCGCGGCGTCTACTTCCTCCCGAAGGGGAAGCTCGTCGTCGGCGGCTCGATCATCTACCCGCAGTTCTACGAGCTGGCCATCCTCGGGGGGACCGGGCTGTACGACAATGCCCGCGGCACGCTCACCGTCACCCGCACCGCCCGCAACCCCAATCGAAGCATCGTCCTCTTCCGCCTCGTCGGGTAGAGGCTGGACCTACATTCGCTCGATCATCGCCTGCCCGAAGGCCGAGGAGGAAACCTCGGTCGGATCGTCGAGGAGGCGCGCGAAGTCGTAGGTGACGACCTTGTCGGCGATCGCGGCGCCGAGCGAGGCGATGATCAGGTCGGCCGCTTCGACCCAGCCGAGGTGGCGCAGCATCATCTCGGCGGAGAGGATCAGCGAGCCGGGGTTGACCTTGTCCTGACCGGCGTACTTCGGCGCCGTGCCGTGGGTCGCCTCGAACATCGCGACCTCGTCCGACATGTTCGCGCCAGGGGCGATCCCGATTCCGCCCACCTGCGCGGCGAGCGCGTCCGAGATGTAGTCGCCGTTCAGGTTCAGCGTCGCGATCACGTCGTACTCGGCAGGCCGGAGGAGGATCTGCTGGAGGAAGGCGTCGGCGATCGCGTCCTTGATCGTGATCGAATGTCCTTCGTGCTCGAGCGAGAGCCAGGGCCCGCCGTCGATCGGCGTCGCCCCGAACTCGCTTGCCGCGAGCGCGTAGCCCCAGTCGCGGAAGCCGCCCTCGGTGAACTTCATGATGTTGCCCTTGTGCACGAGCGTGACCGAGTCGCGCCCGTTCGCGATTGCGTACTGGATCGCCTTGCGCACGAGCCGCTCGGTGCCCTCGCGTGAGACCGGCTTGATCCCGATCGACGAGGTCTCCGGGAAGCGGATCTTGCGCACGCCCATCTCGCCCTGGAGGAAATCGATCACCTTGCGGGCCGCGTCGGTCCCGGCCTCCCACTCGATCCCCGCGTAGATGTCCTCGCTGTTCTCGCGGAAGATCACCATGTCCGTCTTGGACGGGTCGCGGAGCGGGCTCGGCACTCCGGGGAAGTAGCGGACGGGGCGCAGGCAGACGTAGAGATCGAGCTGCTGACGGAGCGCGACGTTGAGCGAGCGGATCCCGCCGCCCACCGGCGTCGTCAGCGGGCCCTTGATCGAGACCGAGAAGTCGCGCGCCGCCTCGAGCGTCTCGTCGGGGAGCCAGACGTCGCTGCCGTAGAGGCGCGTCGCCTTCTCGCCCGCGTAGATCTCCATCCACTTGAGCTCGCGCGCCCCGTCGTAGGCCTTCGCGACGGCAGCGTCGACCACGGCCTTCATCACCGGGGTGATGTCGACCCCGATCCCATCCCCCTCGATGAACGGGATGATCGGATTGTCGGGCGTCGGCTCGCCGGGGCGGACTCGCTCGCCGTCCGCCGGAATCTCGATATGCGTCTGGGTGCTCATTGACCTACCGTGTGCTCGTGGGTGTGCAGAAGCCGTCGGACTCGACCGCGCAGGCTATCGCGTCGGTTCTGATCGAGGGCTTCGACAAGCACTACCGCCTCTTCCGCGCGACGAGCGCGCTCGCGAAGGCGCGCTTCGAGCGCGGCGCCTGGGTCGGGGCTCAGCGCGCCGTCCAGGAGCGGATCCGCTTCTACGACGAGCGGGTGCGCGAGAACGTCGAGCGCCTGCGCGCCGAGTTCGAGCTCGACGCGCTCGCTGCCGACGACTGGCGCGAGGTCAAGCTCCGCTATATCGGCCTGCTCGTCGATCACTCCCAGCCGGAGCTCGCGGAGACCTTCTTCAACTCGGTACTGATGCGCGTCCTGCGGCGCACGTACTACGACAACGACCTGATCTTCGTGCGCGCGGCGGTCTCGACCGAGTACATCGCTTCGGATCCGCCGATCTACCGCAGCTACCACCCGCACGACGGCAGCCTGCGGGACTGTCTCGAGCGGGTCTTCCTCGACTTCGGCTGGAGTCGGCCCTTCGCAGACCTCGGAAGCGACCTCGGCCACCTCGTCGCCGCGCTGCGCGAGCGGCCTGGCGGCCCCTGGACACATCTGGAGCCGAACTTCCAGATCCGCGTCCTCGGCTCGGCCTTCTACCGCAACAAGGCGGCCTACGTGCTCGGCACGATCGAGAACGGGGACGAGGTGCTGCCCTTTGTCGTCCCTGTCCTCCACGACGAGGAAAGACTCGCGCTCGACGCGGTCGTGCTCGACGCGGAGCAGATCAACGTCCTCTTCTCCCTCTCGCGCGCCTACTTCATGGTCGACATGGCGGTGCCGTCGGGCTATGTGGCGTTCCTGCGCCAGATGATCCCGGCGCGCGCCCGCTCGGAGCTGTACACGATGCTCGGGCTCGGCGGGCAGGGCAAGACGCTCTTCTTCCGCGACCTGCTCGAGCACCTGCACCACTCGGAGGACGCGTTCGTGGAGGCTCCGGGAATCCGCGGCCAGGTGATGGTTGTCTTCACGCTGCCCTCGTATCCGTACGTCTTCAAGGTGATCAGGGACGCATTCGGGCCTTCGAAGGAAACCGATCGCGCCACCGTCCGCTCGAAGTTCGCCATGGTCAAGCACGTCGACCGCGTGGGGCGGATGGCCGACGCGCTCGAGTTCACCGATCTCGCCCTGCCGAGGCGCCGGTTCTCGCCCGAGGTGCTCGAGCAGCTCGATTCGCTCGCGCCCTCGATGGTGGAGGCGACCGGCGACTCGCTGATCGTCCGCCACTGCTACGTCGAGCGGCGAATGATCCCGCTCAACCTCTACCTCGACCGCGCGACTCCGGAGGAGCTCGAGCGCGTGGTGCGCGAGTACGGGAACGCGATCCGCGACCTCGCGATCGCGAACATCTTCCCGGGCGACCTGCTCTGGCGGAACTTCGGCGTCACCCGCGACGGCCGGGTCGTCTTCTACGACTACGACGAGCTCGAGTACCTGACCGATGTCAACTTCCGCCGGATCCCGCCACCGCCGAACCCCGAGGCCGAGCTCTCCGGCGAGCCGTGGTACGCCGTCCAGCGCAATGACGTCTTCCCGGAGGAGTTCGGTACGTTCCTGCTCGGGGATCCCCGCCTGCGCGAACTCTTCCTCCGCCACCACGCCGACCTCCTCGAGCCCGAGTTCTGGCAGGAGTGCCAGCACCGCGTCGAGGCGGGCGAGCTCGTCGACTTCTTCCCCTACCCGGAGTCACTGCGGTTCCGCAACCGCCGTTCGGGCTGAGGACTGACCGCGCGGAAATCACGGCGCCACGATCGGCACTCACGAGCGCCGGGGCGCGAAGAGAGCGCTGAGCAGCCGTCGACAACGGATACTCCGGGCATGCCCGAGACCGACCGCCTGCTAGGGCTCATCGATGCCGGCATCGCGCTGAGTTCCGAGCTCTCGCTCGACGACCTGCTGCGGAAGCTGGCCGAGACAGCCGCCGCCCTGACCGGCGCCCGTTACGCGGCGCTCGGCGTGATCGACCCTTCGGGGACTGGCCTCGAGCGCTTCGTCAATA
>JACCRW010000268.1 GCA_013813345.1 Actinomycetota bacterium | reverse complement strand
GTCCTGGCCACGCGGATGGCGAGCATCGACCTGCTGGGCATCGGCGTCGCCAACGCCGACTGTCTCGGCGAGCCGACGGTCCGCACGACGCGCAAGATTCTCCATTGGCTCGACCGTGACGATGTTCCCGTCGGGCTCAGCTCGTCCCGCGGCGTCAACGCGTTCCCGTGGGAATACCGGCCCTACTCGATGATGGCCGACCTCCTTCCCATCCTCAACCGCGGAACGCCGCCGCCGGATCCGGGGCAGCCGGGCGACGCGGAAGAGCTGCTCATCGAGGCGGCGCACCAGTGCATGAGCGCGGGCACCTCGCTCACCGTGCTCGTGCTCTGCCCGCTCACGCCGCTCGTGCACGCATGGCAGCGCGACCCGTCAATCAAGCAGGGCATCGGGCAGATCGTATGGATGGGTGGTGCCCTGAAGCCGACGCCCGATCCGGGTGGCGCCCCCTACGGGAACGTCGACACCGGTCTCGCTCCGGGGGCGAACCCGAACGCCGAGTGGAACGCATTCTGGGACCCCTTCGCCGTCGAGGAGGTGTTCGCCAGCGGCGTCCCCGTGCTGATGTTCCCCCTCAACCTGACCAACCAGGTCACGATGAACCGCGAGTTCATTCTCGGTCTCGGCCCCGACAGTGCCGCTAACCCGATCTACGACCTGGCCGGGCAGCTGTACGCGATGGTCGCGTTCCAGGCCGGATACTCGTTCTGGGACACGGTCGCGACTGCGTACCTGGAGGAGCCGGGACTGTTCTCGTCCGCGCCGCGCTCGCTCGTCGTGATCACGCGCGGCGCCGACCAGGGGACGATCCTCGACGGTGACTGCGCGACCCTCGTCGACGTCGGTGAGACCGTCGACGTGAACGGGTTCTACACGTATCTCATGAGCGCCTGGAAAGGTCCTGTGGGTTGAGCTCGCCCAGCAACGCCGTCGAGCGACGCTCGAACGCGTGAGACCGTTGCGTGCGCGCGAGCTCGTGCGCGGCGGCTGCGGCCCGTACGATCTCAGCGTGCGACGTGCCGACCGTGTCGCGCAGCGCTTCCGCCCGCAGGCGATGGAGCTCGGGCTCGTACCACCGCTCACCGGTCTGTGCGGCGATGCGAAGGGCGGTCGCCAGCTGCTCGCCGGCCTCCCCGGGTCGCCCGGCGAGGATGTGGACCAAGGCGCTCACGCCGAGCAGGTACGGCATCAGGTGGTGCATTCCGGCTGCCTCGCGAAGCGCGATCCCCTCTCCGATCTCGACCAGGGCGCGCACTCGCTCTCCGCGCATCGCGAGTGCCCAGCCGCCGAGGACGCGGGCCTCTCCCGAGAACTCCGTGAACCCGTGCTCGTCGGCGAGCGCCTTGAGCACGTCGATGCGCCTGACCACGGCATCGACACGGCCGCCGAGCTGGTCGGCAATCGCACCCCACGCGACGCAGTGTGCGCGCGTGTGGAGGTGCCGAGAGCCAAGCGCCAGCTCGAAGGTCTCGTCGCCGAACTCCGCAGCGGCAGCCTCGCGGCCGTCGAGCCAGGAGAGGAGGGCCTCGAAGTTCCGAGCGCAGAGGCGGGGGTCGTGCCCACCGTAGAGCAGCGCGTGCTCGTCGAGCTCGACGCCTTCAGCGGCGCGCCGACCCGCGGCGACGTGGTCGGCGGCTTCGGGGAGGCGGCCGAGGAAGAAGTCGTAGACCCACGCGGCGTGGTGAGCCTCCAGCTCGAGCTCGGGGTCGCCCGCGTTGGCCGCGATCGCGAGGAGCTCGTCGGCCATCTCGGCGGCGCGCTGCATCTCGCCCCGTCCGCTGTAGACGACCGCGAGCCCCCAGGTTGCAGGAAACAGCGCGCGCCCTGCGCTGATCTCGGTCGCGAGCTGCCTCGCACGCAGGTAGACGGCCTCGGGCTCGGGAGAGGCGACGCCGCGGATCGCGAGCAGCGGGACTCCGAGCGCCGTCAGTAGCTCTATCTCGAGGCGGTACGTGTCTTCCTGCGGCTCGAGCGTCGCGAGCAGCCCAAGCGCCTCGCGGTAGCCGGCGATCGCCTCAGCGTCCGCCGATTGCCCCATCGCCCTGTCGCCGGCCGCCCGCCAGTACGCGACCGCCTTCCCGGTGAGGCCGGCTGCAGCGCAGTGACGGGCGAGCAGCTCCGGTGTTCGCTCGACGGCCGCGGGGTCGGTCTCCTCGAGGACCTCGACGACGCGCGCGTGGAGACCGGCGCGCTCGTCCCGGAGGAGCATGCCGTACGCGGCCTGCTGAACCAGAGCGTGCTTGAAGCGGTAGGTCGCCTCGCCCGCCTCCTCGTTCGGCAGCAGCAGCCCCGCACCGACGAGCCTCTCGACCTGTTCTTGGAATGCCGCGGTATCGATCCGTGCAACGGCGGCGAGGAGCGCGTGCGTCACCTGCCGTCCGGCCACGGATGCGACTTGGGCGAGCCACCTCGCCGCACCGAGCCGGTCGAGGCGCTCGGCCAACGCGTCCTCGAGCGTTGCGGGCACGCGCTCGCTCCCGCTCTCGCCCCTTCTCTCCAGGACGTTCTTCGTCAGCTCCTCGACGAAGAGGGGAACGCCGTCTGCGTTGTCGAGAATCGATTCGAGCGTCCCCGCCGGAATCGGCTGGCCCGCCAGACCCTCGACGATGTCCGTGCAGTCCTCGCGGGCGAGCGGCTCGAGCGCAAACCGCGACACGTGCTCTCCGCTGAACCAGTCGAGCGTCGTATCGGGTCGTTGGGCGGCGACGAGCAGCATGGGCTGCTCGCGACACCACCCGAGGATGCCTTCGAGGAGCTCGGCCGTCGTCGAATCGCTCCAGTGGAGGTCCTCGACGACGACGAGCACGGGCGATGTCGAGCAGAGCTCGCCGAGGGTGGCAAGGAGCGTCTCGAACATCCTCGTCTTAAGGAGCTGAGGGGTGATCGCGGGAGATGTCTCGAGTCCGAATAGGGGGCCGAGGGTCTCGACCGGGCCTCCTGGGGCGCCGCTCCCCGGGCCAAGGAGCGCCTGGAGCTTGTCGCGACGAACCTCGGCGGGGTCGTCACGCTCGATACCGGCGGCCTGCTCGAGCTGCGAAACGAGGGGGTAGAGGCTGTGAGTCGTGTGATAGGGCGAGCAGAAGTAGCACAGCACGGGGCTCGAGCCCGTGCGCACTTCGCGCACTAGCGCGCGGATCAGGCGCGACTTGCCGATCCCGGGCTGCCCCTCGACCACCACGCCCTGACCGTGACCCTGCGTGGCGAGCTGCCAGCTCCGCCGAAGCGCGGCGAGCTCGCGCCGCCGACCGACGAGTGGCTCCTCGCTCCCCGGTCCCCCGCCGCGTCGCTCTCCGGCGACCTGCCACACCTGGACGGGGCCGGCGAAGCCCTTGAACTTGTGGGTCCCGAGCTCCACGAGCTCCAGCCCACCACGGATCAGCCGACGCGTCCGTTCCCCGAGTACGACCCCGCCAGGGGGCGCCATCGCCTGGAGCCGCGCCGCGAGGTTGGGCGTCTCCCCCACTACCGGCTGCTCCTCGCCGAGGGTCGTCTCGATCACGTCGCCGACCACCACTACTCCCGTCGCGATGCCGACGCGAGCGAGAAGCGGCGTGTCACGCGGGGAGCGAATCGCCTCCACCCTGCGAACGAGGTCGAGCCCGGCCCGCGCCGCCCGCTCGGCGTCGTCCTCGTGCGCCCTGGGATGGCCGAAGTACGCCACGACGCCGTCGCCGAGCAGCTGGGCGATGTGGCCACCGAAGAGCTCGATCGACTGGGCACACGCCGCCTGGTAGAGGCGGTACACGGAGCGGAGGTCCTCCGGATCGAGCTCGGTCGAGAGCTGGGTGGCCCCGACGAGATCGGCGAAGAGGACGGTGAGCTGGCGGCGCTCGGCTCGGGACGCGACCGGCTCGGCCGGCGCACGGCCGAGCGCCGCGATCGCGTCGAGAAGGATCCGGCGGTGCCCGACCGACGCCACGCCGAGGTCGTGCAGGTCGTCGGCCGTCAGCCGCGACAGCGTCTCCCAGTCGACGTCGTTCGCCGCGAAGCCGGCGGCGTAGCGCTCGAGGCCGAGCTCGCGGAGCCACGCCGCGACGCCTGCGTTTCCGGTGTCTCCAGTATCGCTCACGGTCCGGCTCGAATAGTCTCACGCGCGTCGCGATGCCCGAGCGCCGCAACCGGCAACACGGCGTGGCAAACGACGGCCACAATGACCGGCCTAGATACCGTCCGGACGGTCCGATCGTCGACATCAAGATGCCGCCCACGCATACTGACGACGGCCTTGTCGCGGCGCAGGAGATGGTGCCGTTTGGGGGTTTCTGGGCAGCAGAAGGGCAGCAAACGCTCGAAATCGAGCCTACGCAATCGTCCACAAATCAGCCGCCAGAGCCCGCAGAGCCGCATCAATAGAGCGATAGCGCGTCAATCGTCGCCAATCGTCGTTTCTCTGGAACAAGCCTGTCACGCCGGAG
>JACCRW010000248.1 GCA_013813345.1 Actinomycetota bacterium | reverse complement strand
TCGGCGACCTCGTCGGCGGCGTTGAGAACGGCGTCGAGGCCGAAGTCGAGATCAGCCTCACGGAGACCACGCTCCACCGGGCCCTCGAGGAGCTTCCCGAGCGCCAGCGCGACGTGCTGCGGCTTCGGTACGGGCTCGCCGGGGAGGAGCCGAAGTCGCTCGAGGAGATCGGCCGGCGGCTCGGCCTGACGAGAGAGCGGGTGCGCCAGATCGAGGGTCAGGCGCTCGAGCGGCTGGCCGTCTCGCGCGAGATCGAAGCGCTCCGCGACGCCGCCTGACGTCCGCTTCCGGCCCCAGACTTCTAACACCGTCCTCATACCCGCTCGGTACCGTGGCCGGCGGTTCAGGAGACGATTTCAGGTGTTCTCGTAAAGGAGTCTGCCCAGTGAAACGATCGATCCGGTTTCTGCTCGCAGCGTCCGCGGCGATGCTGCTGGCGCCGTCCGTCGCCGGCGCCTCGCCTCGCATGCATGTCGGCTTCCACGACGATCCGAACTTCCGCTACGAGGAGCGCCGCGCGCTGATGCTCGACCAGGCGCGCGCCGCCAACACGACGATCGTGCGCACCCTCGTGACCTGGCCCAACGTCGCACCGACGCGGCCGGCGAACGCCTCGAACCCGTTCGATCGCGCCTACCGCTTCAACGACCTCGACGAGCTCGTCCGCAACGCACAGGCACGGGACATCGAGGTCTTGATCACGATCTGGGGGACGCCCAAGTGGGCGAACGGCGGCAAGACGCCGAACTTCCTGCCGACGCGGATGAGTGACCTGACCGCCTTCTCACGCGCCGTCGCCTCGCGCTACTCCGGCCGCTTCGCCGGCTTCCCGTTCGTCCGCTTCTACTCGGTCTGGAACGAGTCGAACCTCCAGCTCTTCCTGGCGCCGCAGTTCGACGCCGCGGGCAGGTCGGTCGGCCCGCGCAACTACGCCAGGCTCGCGGCCGCCGCGTACTCGGGAATCAAGGCCGGGAATCCCCTGGCCAAGGTCGCCGTGGGGAGCACGTCCTCGGCGGGCCGCGACAAGGTGCTGGCCGGGAAGTCGGCGACGCACTCGCCGGGCCGCTTCGCCCAGCTCGTCGCCGCCGCGAACCCGCGCCTCAAGTTCGACGCCTGGGCGCAGCATCCCTATCCGGTTCCGGTCAACCAGAAGCCGACCCAGCTCGTGCGCTATCCGAACGTGACGCTCAAGTCCTTCCCGCGGTTCGAGCGTGACCTCGACAAGTGGTTCAAGCGCAAGAACGTTCGGATCTGGATCACCGAGTACGGCCACGAGGTGCGGCAGGACGGGGAGCCGCAGGGCGTCTCGCGCGCCACGCAGGCCTCGTACGCGGCCCAGGCCCTCGCGCTCGCCCGCCAGGACCCGCGGACGGACATGTTCATCTGGTTCGTCTTCCGCGACCACGCGACGAGCGAATGGCAGAGCGGGCTGAGGACCCGATCAGGCGCTCCGAAGCCGTCGCTCGCGCGGTTCACCACCTTCGCCCGGACGGTCGACGCCCGGAATGCGACCTTCAACCTCCGTGGCGGCGTCGCCAACCCGACTGTGACGGTCGCCCTGCGCCAGTACGCAGCCGGCTCGAAACCGGGCGAGCGGGTGGGCTTCAACGTCAAGGTCTACGAGAAGGGCAAGCTGGTCGCCGATGCGCAGCCGGCCTCGCCGCTCGCACGCGACGCGACTGCCAAGGTGCGGCTGCTCGGCTTTCGGCCGCTCAAGGGCCGCACGTACAGCGTCAGGGTCGACGCGAACATCTTCAGCGGCGGCGGCGTCGTGCTGAGGCGGACGCTGACGGTCGTCGGGGTCTAGAGCCCAGTCTCGCCGGGTGCGCCGTCCCGAGAGGCGGCGCACCCGAACCGCCTCTGCGTACGATCGGCGGGTGGTAGCCACCGTCCGAGTCGGAACCTGCTCCTGGGCAGACGAGACGCTGACCAAGGTCTGGTATCCGCCGGGCGTCCGCTCCGCGGAGGAGCGGCTCCGTCACTACACCGATCGCTTCGGCGTCGTCGAGGCGAACTCGACCTACTACCGGCTCCCCGACGCGACTCTCGTCGGGACCTGGGCCGAGCGGACGCCGCCGGGGTTCACGATGCACGTGAAGGCGTTCGGGCTGATGACCCGGCATCCGGTGAAGCTCGAGGCCCTGCCCGACGATTTGCGCGAGGCGATGCCCGTGGACGAGAGAGGCCGCGTCGACCGACCGCCGCGCGAGTTGCGCGCCGAGATCTTCCGCCGCTTCGCCGCCGCGCTCGAGCCCCTGCGGGTGACCGGGAAGCTCGGCGGGATCCTGCTCCAGTTCCCGTCCTATGTCGTCCACAAGACGGCGTCGTTCGAGTACATCGAGTGGGCGCAGGAGCAACTTCCCGACGACGAGCTCCTGCTCGAGTTCCGCCACCGGAGCTGGCTCGACGAGGACCATCGAGCGGACACTCTGGCGTTCCTCGAGAGCCGCGGCCTGAGCTACGTGATCGTCGACGCGCCGAAGACGCAGGCG
>JACCRW010000240.1 GCA_013813345.1 Actinomycetota bacterium | reverse complement strand
GCCACGTCCTCGAGCCCGCAGGCGGTGATCCACTGCGTAAACGGGGCCGGATCGAGATCGACGTTGAGCGCGTAGCCGTGCGTCGTCACCCAGCGGGAGATGTGGATCCCGATCGACGCGATCTTCCGTGGAGGACGCATCAGCCAGACGCCCGTGAGCCCATCGAGCCGCTCGCCCTCGACGCCGAACTTCGCCAGCGTCAGAATCAAAGCCTCCTCGAGGTCGCGGCAGTAGCGCTTCACATCGCGCCCGTGCCGGTTCAGGTCGAGGATCGGATAGCAGACGAGCTGCCCGGGACCGTGGAAGGTGGACTTTCCGCCGCGATCGGTCTCGACGAGCTCGACATCGGTGCCGTCTGGGACGTGCAGCTCGCCCTCGTCCGTGCGCCGACCCATCGTGATCACCGGCGGGTGCTCGAGCAGGACGATCGTGTCCGGCAGCGTCCCGGCGGTGACGGCCGCCGCCAGGGATCGCTGGAGCTCCCACGCCTCGCGGTACGGCACGAGCCCGAGCTGCATCACTTGGCCCTCCGGCATCGCCTCAGGCTAGCGTTTCAGTAGCTGAGCGGAGGCCGTCTCCGCGCACCACTGCTCGTACTCGTCGGCCGTCCAGCCGCGTTCGCCAACGAAAAGCTGCCAGACGTTCGGATGGTTCACCGTCCAGAGGATGTCGGTCGCTCGTTCGACCGAGAGGCCAGACGGGAGGGCGTGCTTCTCGTTGAGGCTGGCGACCACGACGCCCTGATTCGCGTGGTACTCCGTCTGGATGCGGTTCCACAGCGCGCCGATGTCAGGATCCGTTGTCGCGGCGCCGCGGATCACAATCAGCGTCGCGGCGATCCGATCCTTGGCTCGACGCGAGTTGCGGGCGTTCAGCAGCAGCTGGCGTTCGGGGTCCTGCTCGTCAAGGACCTCGCGGTACCACGGCTGCTGGTCGATCCGAGCCTCGTCCTGGCCGCCGCGCAGAAGCAGGTTCCAGAGTGCCCGGAGCACGCCGCTCTTCGTCTCGAAGGCGAGTTGAACCGTCTTGGGCGCGACGCTGGCCTCTGCGGCAATTCCCGAGATCGTCGTCGCCGCGTAACCGTTTCGTTCGAACAGGCGCTTGGCCGCGTCGAGGATGTCACGGCGGGTGGCCTCGGCTTGGGCGCGCCGGCGCGGCGAGTTGTAAGCACGCCGCTTGACAGACTCGCTCATCTCGCTACCATAGCCAACACTTCATTACTCATAGAGAGTATTGATTATTAGAGGGAGGTAGAGAATGACGTTCATGCTGACGCGAGTCCGCGTTGACGACTACGAGGTCTGGAAGCGGACGTTCGACTCGGACCCGGCGGGTGCGAGGAAGACGGCGAAGGGGCATCGGATCCTGCGGAGCGCCGAGGAGCCGGACGAGCTGTTCGTTCAGGTCGAGTTCGAGTCGCCCGAGGATGCCAGCGCCGCGCGCGACAAGCTGCTCGGGTCCGGCATCCTCGACCGTGTCGACATCAAATCTGGGCCAACGGTCGCCGAGCTGGCCGACCTCGTCACGTACTGAACGACGTCCTGCGTGATGGCCGCCGTCGTCGCGGCGGCCATCACCGACGGCCGAGACTCAGTAGTCCGACTCGCCCCAGGTCTCGAGCCGCTTGCGGAGGTCGCGCAGGAAGCGGCCGGCGAGAGCTCCGTCGACCAGTCGATGGTCGTAGGTGAGCGTCAGGTTCATCAGCGGCCGGATTGCGATCACGTCCTGGCCGAGCTCGTCCTGGACGACCCACGGCCGCTTGACGACGGCGTAGGTGCCGAGGATCCCGGCCTGCGGTTGGCTGATCACCGGGGTGCCGTGAAAAGTGCCGTAGCCGCCCGGGTTCGTGATCGTGAAGGTGCCGCCCTGGACGTCGTCCGGGTTCAACTTCTTGTCGCGTGCCCGCTGTGCGATCTCGGCGACTGAACGCGCGAGCCCGAGCAGGTTCAGCCCCTCGGTGTTCTTCACGACCGGGACGATCAGGCCCTTCCCGTCGGCGAGCTCGACCGCGAAGCCGAGGTTGACGTAGTTCCGGGTCACGATCTTGTCGCCGCGGATCTCGCCGTTGATCCAGGGGTACTCGCGCAGAGTCTCGACCGTCGCCCGCGCGATGAAGGCGAGGTACGTGGGATTGACGCCGTAGGCCGCCTCGAACTCCTGCTTCAGCTTGGCGCGGATCGCGACCACCTTCGACATGTCGACCTCGATCGCGCTCGTCACGTGCGCCGAGGTGTCGAGCGAGCGGCGCATATGCTCGGCGATGCCTCTGCGCATCGCGGTCAGCGGCTCCGCGGCTTCGCCTTGTGCCAAAGGCTGCGCCCCTGGCAGAGGCGCCGCCTGCGGCGGCGCGGGAGGTGCAGGCGGCGGTGGCGTTGCGGGAGACGCCGATGGTGCAGCGGGCTGCGGCTCAACCGCGGCTCCTGGTGCGGCAGGCATCT
>JACCRW010000366.1 GCA_013813345.1 Actinomycetota bacterium | reverse complement strand
GGGCCGGAGGGGACGCCGCTCGAGATCCAGGTGCGGACGCGCGAGATGCACGAGGAGGCGGAGTACGGGATCGCCGCCCATTGGCTCTACAAGCGCGGCAAGGGCAAGACCGACGACGAGTGGCTCGCCTGGGTCAAGTCGCTGCTCGACTGGCAGCAGGACGAGGCCGATCCGCGCGAGTTCATGAAGACGTTCCGCACCGATCTCTTCGACGACGAGGTCTACGTGTTCACGCCGAAGGGCGAGGTGAAGACGCTCCCGACCGGCGCGACGCCGATCGACTTCGCCTACGCCGTTCACACCGACGTCGGTCACAAGACGGTCGGCGCCAAGATCAACGGCCGGATCGTGCCGCTCCACTACCGGTTGAAGAACGGCGACTTCGTCGAGATCCTGACCACGAAGTCAGGCCGCGGTCCGTCGCGCGACTGGCTCGCGCTTGCCGCGTCGTCGCGCGCTCGGAACAAGATCCGCCAGTTCTTCCAGCGCGAGACGCGAGGTGAGACGGAGGCCAAGGGCCGCGAGATCCTCGACCAGGCGCTGAAGGCGCAGAGCCTCCCCTACCGCAAGCTCCAGGGCTCGGCCGTCCTGGCGCAGGTGATTCGCGAGACCGGCTTCAAGAAGGCCGAGGACTTCTACGTCGCGCTCGGCGCCGGCAAGCTCCAGTCCGGTCAGATCGTGAACAAGGTGCTCCAGCGGCTGAAGACCGAGGAGGTCGCGGAGGAGCCGGCCGTGCCGCTGAAGGCGCCGCGCGCGCGCTCGACAGTCGCCGGCGACACGCTCGGGATCAAGGTAACGGGCGTCGAGGACGTGCTCGTGCGGATGGCGAAGTGCTGCACACCGGTGCCGGGCGACCCGATCCTCGGCTACATCTCGCTGGGGCGGGGGATCACGATCCACCGCGAGGACTGCCCGAACGTCCGCGCTCTGATGAGGAACCCGGAGCGCTTCACACCCGTGGAATGGGACGGCGGCACGACGACGAGCTTCCGGGTCGCCATCGCCCTCGACTCGTTCGACCGGCCGCGCCTGCTCGAGGACGTCGCACGCACCTTCGCCGAGCACGGCGCGAACATCGTCTCCTATGGCGGTGTCGTCGAGGACGGGATGGCGCGCAACTGGTACACGGTCGAGGTCGGCGAGGTGAAGGAGCTGCGGACGCTCCTCACCGCGCTGCGCAACCTCGACGCGGTCTTCGATGCGTACAGGGTCACGCCTACTTGAGGATCCTCGACTGAAGATCAAGGGGCGGCGGCTGACGCTGACGGCGCTCGGCGCCGACGAGCTGGAGTCGATCAGGTGGGACCCGGCGGACGAGGACGCTCGGGAGCTCTTCGTCAGCCGGCTCCGGGCCGACCCCGGCGCGCGCGGCTTCTGGGTCTGGACGGCGGCGCTCGGGGACGGAACCGAGATTGGCAACGGCGGCTTCGGGGGCAGGCCCACCGAGAACCGGCGGCTGACGGTCGGCTACGCGGTGCACGAGGAGCACCGTGGTCGGGGTTATGCGACGGAGCTCCTGGAGCTGCTGACCGAGTGGGCGCTCGCGCGGCCCGAGGTGGACGTCGTCCGGGCGACGATTCGCCCGGACAACACGGCCTCGATTCGCGTCGCCGAGAAGGCAGGCTTAACCCAGACCGGCGAGCGGATCGCGGACGACGAGCACGGCGAGCTCCTCGTCTTCGAGCGTCGCGCGAGCTGAGGGACAGTCCCTCGGACACGTCCCTTGCAGGCATGCCCTTACGGGACGTGTCAGAGGGACTGTCCCTCGGCTCTAGGCCGCTCGTGGAGCGGGCTGCGAGGGATCTCCGAAGCCGTGCCCGCCGCCGAACCCGGGCCTGTCTCGGAAGCCAGGGCCGCGTGACGGTCGCTCGCCGTTCACGAACGCGCTGAGGCGCTCCTCCAGCCCGGCGACGCGCTCGTCCCGCTGCGCCTTCGTCAGCCGTCCGGCCGTCACCGCCGCGTCGAGCTCCTTCGTCTTGTCGGCGACGAGCGCGGCAACGAGGCCGTCGACCGACTTGCCCTTCTCCTTCGCGACCTCGGCGAGCGTCTTGCCGCTCTGGAGGCTCGTCCGCAGCACTTCTTCTGTGACGCCGAGGTAGCTCGCAGCCGCTTCGAGGTGCCCGAAGCCGTGATGTCCACGGTGCGAAAGGCCGCGACCGCCGAGGAGCGGGAAGGTGTCCGCCTGGATCCGGGCCTTCAGCTCCCTGCCCTGGGCTTCGGTCAGTCGCCCCGCCTCGACCGCCTCATCGACCCGGTTTGCGAGCGCCTGCTTGAGGGCGTCGCTGAGCTTTGTCGGGTCGATGCCGAGTTGCTTGGCCGCGTCGTTCAGGACTGCCTTGCTCTCGGCGCTGGGGTCTCCGCCCGACTGGGCTGCAAACGCCGCCCCGCCGCCGACGACCGCGAGCGCGGCACCCGCCCCGGCGATCAGCGTTCGTCTCGTTCTCTTCCTCATCCTGTGCTCCTTTCGGTTGGTGGTGTGCTTGCCTCAGGCCGACGGACGTGCCGCCAGCTCGACCTCGATCGTGCGCTCGGCGCCGTCGCGGACGACCGTCAGCTCGACGGAGTCGCCCGGCCGCTGCGCGTCGATCAGGCGGCGCAGCTCGTCGGCGTCGCCGATCACTTCACCGTCGAGCTCCGTCACGACGTCGCCGTCTCGGAGGCCGGCAGCCGCCGCGGGAGTTCCGGGCCGCACCTCGGCGATGCTCGCGCCGTCGTCGGCGGGCGTGTCCTCTGTCGCGACGCCGAGGTAGGCGTGCTCGATCTCTCCGTCGGCGATCAGCGCGGCCGCGATCTTCGCCACCGTGTCCGACGGCACCGCGAAGCCGACGCCGTCATTGCCGCCCGACTCGCTCTCGATCTGCGAGTTGACCCCGATCACGCGTCCGTCGAGGTCGAGCAGCGGGCCGCCGGAGTTGCCATGGTTGATCGCGGCGTCGGTCTGGATCGCGTCGTCGATCGCAAAGTCGTTCGGCGAGTTGATCTGGCGATGAAGAGCGCTGACGATGCCGGTGGTGACGGTCTGCTCGAGCCCGAACGGGCTGCCGATCGCAATCACCCCGTCGCCGACCTCGACCTCTTCGGACTCAGCGAGCGCGAGCGGCTCGAGCGCGGAGGCCGGCGCGTCGACGTCGAGCACCGCCAGGTCGGTGGAGGGATCGGTGCCGACCACGGTCGCGTCGTAGGTCGAGCCGTCGGCGAACTTGACGGACACCGCGCTCCCGCCGGCGACGACGTGCTGGTTCGTGATCACATGGCCCTCGTCGTCGTAGACGAAGCCGGAGCCCTGCGACTGCGCGCCGCTTCCCCCGCCGACGGTAATCTCGACGACGCTCTGGGCGCTGCGCTCGTAGATCTCGCCAACGGTGGACGTCGAGCTCGCCGCCGGCTGGGCCGATGCGCCGACGGTGACCTGACGGACGACGGTCGCGCCCCGATCGGTCGCCGCGACGACGGCAGCGCCGCCGCCTGCGCCGAGAAGCGCTGCACTGACGAACGCCGCTCCTCGAGCTCGCGGGCGCTTCAAGAAGTTCTTCATCTCAGGAGTCCTTTCGATTCAGGGTGATGGCTCCAGCAGACCATCGCCGCCTAAGGCGAGCCTGAGATCGAGCTAAGGATCGCCTAAGACTTGAGCGGCTCGGGGCGCAGCCGCAGCCGCAGTCGCGTGCCGCCGCCCTGCGCGGCCTCGGCGCTGACGGCGCCGCCGTGGGCCTCGGCCACCTGGCGGACGATCGCGAGCCCGAGCCCGGAACCGGGCATGCTCCGCGCCACGGTCGCGCGATAGAACCGATCGAAGACGAACGGCAGGTCCTCCTCGTCGATCCCCGGCCCGTGGTCGCGGACCGTCACCTCGCCGTCGCGCACCGTCACCTCCACCTCGCCGCCTACGGGGCTCCACTTGGCGGCGTTGTCAAGCAGGTTCGAGATCGCCCGCTCGATCGTCGCCGGAACGCCTCGGATCGGCGATTCCTCGAGCTCGGCGCTGAAGGAGACGCCCGGGCGGTTTCGGCGCGTCCGCTCGATCGCGTCAGCCGTGACGAGGTCGAGCCGAACGTCCTCGGGCTCGACCGGAGCCTGGTCGCCCCGGGCCAGCTCGACGAGCTCCGCGATCAGCGCGGTCATCTCGCCGAGCTGCTCGGTCACGTCTCGAAGGAGCTGCTCCCGCTCGCCGGCGGGGAGGGCCACGTCCCGGCTCAGCACCTCGATGTTCGTGCGCAGGCTCGTCAGGGGAGTCCGCAGCTCGTGCGAGGCGTCCGAGACGAGCTGCCGCTGCGCGCGGGCCGAGTCCTCGAGCGCCGCGAGCATCGTGTTGAACGTGGACGCGAGACGCGCCAGCTCGTCGCTGCCGTCGTCGTCGATGCGGCGGGAGAGGTCGCGCGTCTCGGTGACGTCCTCGGCCGCGCGCGTCAGGCGCTGCACCGGCGCGAGCACGGCGCGCGAGACGACGAGCCCGAGCCCGGCGGCGAGCGCGATCCCGGCGGCCGCGATCAGCACCAGCAGGCCGCGGATCCGCTCCAGGGCGGCATCGACCTCGTCGAGCGGGCGCGCGATCTGAAGCGCGAGGCCCGGCCGGTCGACCGGCAAGGTGTAGACGCGCAGGTGCGTTCCGGCGACGGTCGCGTTTGCGAAGAACGAGCCGCGCTTGCCGGCGGCTGTCAGACGAGCGCGCTCGGTCACCGGCAGCTCGACGCGTGCGGCCGGTGACTGGATCGCCGAGCCCTCGGAGGTGACGAGCTGCGTGATTCCCTCCGCGCCGCCGAAGCGTGTCGGCGGGAGATCGAGGAAGGGATTCCCGGACGGATCGTTCACGACGCGCAGCCGAACGCTGCTCACGCGCTCCCGTAGGGCATCGTCGACCTCGCCGCGCAGCTCGCCGCGAACGAGTACGTAGGTGATCGCCGAAGCTCCAGCGACGGCCACCGCCACCGCGAGCGCGACGGCAAGCGTCAGCCGGGCGCGAAAGCTCATTGCTCCCGCAGGGCGTAGCCGACGCCGCGGATCGTCTGGATCAGCCTCGGCGTGCCGCCGGCTTCGGTCTTCCGGCGCAGGTAGCCGATGTAGACGTCGAGCGAGTTCGAGCCAAAGCCGAAGTCGTAGCCCCAGACCCGCTCGAAGATCACCGAGCGCGTCAGCACCTGGCGCGGGTTGCGAAGGAAGAGCTCGAGCAGCGCGAACTCCGTCCGAGTCAGCTCGATCTGGGCGCCGGCACGGGTCGCAAGGCGCGTGGCCGGGTCGAGCTCGAGGTCCGCGAACTGGAGGACCGCGTCGTCATCGTCGGGCGCGGCGCGGCGGAGGAGCGCGCGCAGTCGGGCCAGCAGCTCCTCGAGCGCGAACGGCTTGACCACGTAGTCGTCCGCGCCGGCGTCGAGACCCGCAACGCGATCGGCGACCTCGTCCCGCGCGGTCAGCATCAGAATCGGGAGCGGGTTGCCGGCCTTGCGCAGTCGCCGGCAGACCTCGAGCCCGTCGAGACGCGGCATCGAGACGTCGAGCACCATCGCATCGATCTCAGCGGCATCGACGTCGGGCT
>JACCRW010000169.1 GCA_013813345.1 Actinomycetota bacterium | reverse complement strand
ACGCTTGCTCCCGTTGAGGACGTACTCGTCGCCGTCGAGGCGCGCTGTCGTCCGCATCGCCGCCGAGTCGGAGCCGGAGCCGGCCTCGGTGAGCGCGTAGGCGGCGAGCCACTCGCCGGACGCGAGCCGGGGGAGGTAACGCTCTTTCTGGTCCTGCGAGCCCGCGAGCTTCAGCCCGAGCGAGCCGAGCTCCTGCACCGCGAGGAGGAGGCCGCTCGTCGCGCAGACCTTCGAGACCTCCTCGATCGCGACCAGCGCGAGCAACGTGCCGGTGCCCGAGCCGCCCCAGTCCTCCTCGAAGAGGAGTCCGAAGATCTCGTGCTCGCGGAAGACCTCGACAACGTCCCAGGGGAACTCGTGCGACTCGTCGATCTCGGCAGCACGCGGCGCGATCCGCTCCCGCGCGAGCGTGCGGACGAGCTCGCGGATCTCGCGCTGCTCCTCCGTGAGGACGTCCCAGGCCACGGCCGGAGAGTACCGGTGGGTGGAGGTAGGCTGGGCGGCCGTGATCCTCGAGAACGGCATCGTTCGCACACTCGACCCGTCGCTGCCGACCTCGCGAGCGCTCGCGGTCGCGGGGCCGCTCGTCGCCGGAGGGGTCGGCGTCCACGAGAGCGCACTCGCGAGCCCGGAGACGATCGACCTCGGCGGCCGCTGCGTCCTTCCCGCATTCACCGACTCGCACGTCCACTTCCCGACCTGGGCGCTCGCCCAGCGGCAGGTGAAGCTCGACGGCTGCGGCTCGCTCGAGGAGGCGCTCGCGCGAGTGGGTGCGGCCGAGACGACGCCCGGGCGCTGGCTGCGAGGCTACGGCTGGCGCGACGGCGACTGGAGCCCGCCGACCGAGCCGACGAAGGAGGCGCTCGACGAGGTCACCGGCGAGACGCCCGCGCTCTTCATCTCGAAGGACTACCACTCCGTCTGGCTCAACTCGGCCGCGCTCGCTCAGGCGGGCGGCGACCTCGAGGTCGAGGGCGGCGTCGTCGAGCGCGACGAGCAGGGCGAGCCGACGGGGATCCTGCGCGAGGAGGCCGCGTGGCGGTTCCGCGACCGCTACGTCGTCACGACGCAGGACGAGTGGGTCGAGGCGACGCGCACGGGGATCAAGCTCGCAAACTCGCGTGGGGTCTGCGCCGTGCACGACAAGGACGGCTGGCTCGGCGCGCCCGGGATCTTCCAGCGGCTCCGCGACGAGGGGAACCTCTCGCTCCGGGTCTGGGGCTCGATCCCGCACCACCTCGTCGACCGCGCGGCCGAGCTCTCGCTCCGGTCGGGCTTCGGCGACGAGTTCCTGCGGATCGGATATCTCAAGTGCTTCATGGACGGCACGCTCGGCTCGCGGACCGCGCTCCTGACGGACGGGAGCGGCGTCCGGATCACGAGCCGCGAGGAGCTCGAGGAGATCGTCCGACGCGGGGCCGAGGCGGGCTGGCCAGTCGCTGTGCACGCGATCGGCGACCAGGCGAACCGGGACGCGCTCGACGCATTCGAGGCGACCCGAGATTCCTGGCAGCCGCTCGGCCTGCGTCACCGCATCGAGCACGCGCAGTGCCTGGCGCCCGAGGACCTGCCGCGGTTCGCCGCCCTCGGGATCGCCTGCTCGGTCCAGTTCAGCCACGCTCCCTCCGACCGGGATCTGGCCGAGCGGTTCTGGCCGGATCGACTCGACGGCGCCTATTCGTTCGGCAGTCTCCGGGAATCCGGCGCGCTGCTGGCGAATGGCTCGGATGCGCCCGTCGAGGAGCTCGATCCGCTCGCCGGGATCGCCGCGGGCGTCACCCGAACGATCGACGCGCGCCCGGCCTGGCGGCCCGGGGAGACGCTGACCGTCGAGCAGGCGCTCCAGGCGACGTGCGTCAATCCCGCGTGGCTCTCGGGCGACGAGCGCCGGCGCGGGAAGCTCCTGCCCGGCTATCTCGCGGACGCGGTCGTGCTCGATCGCGACCCGTTCGCCGTCGAGCCCGAGGAGCTCGCGGAGCTCCGGGTCGTGGCGACGATGGTTGGAGGCCGCTGGGTGCACGACCCGCCGCCCTGGGACTGATCGACACACGATCGGCACGAAGCGGTCACACGCACGACGCAGTTGCCGCCGTATGCTGGATTCCCCGCGGGTGGGTGGGGGGTGGTGAGGTGGGTCCATCGTCGGCGTGGACCGGTCCGTGAGAGCCGGGAGTACAATCCGGGCATGTCCCCACGCACAATGAATCCCGTCCACGACGCGACCTGCTCGGTGGCGGCGTGCGCGGAGATTATCGGCGCGAAGTGGACAGCGCTGCTCGTCCACGACCTCTCTGAAGGCGCGAGGCGCTTCTCGGAGCTCGAGCACTCATGCCGCGGAATCAGCCCGCGAACCCTCTCCGAGCGGCTGAGATGGCTCGAGTCCGAGGGCCTCGTCGTGCGCAAGAGCTACCCGGAGTCGCCGCCGCGCGTCGAGTACGAGCTGACCGTGAAGGGCGAGGGACTGCTGCCGATCATCAGCGAGATGCGCCGCTTCGGCCACGACTGGCTCGGCTGCTCGGGCTCCAACTAGTCGGTTTCCGCCCAGACGCGGGCGAGCTCGACGACCGTCGCCGCAGCGGCGGCCATGTCCTGCACGCTCGCCCACTCCCGCAGCGAGTGGTACTCCTGGCCCCCGGTAAAGAGGTTCGGCGTCGGTAGGCCGCGCGCCGAGAGTCGAGCCCCATCGGTACCGCCGCGGATGATCGAGTGGACGGGCTCGACCCCTGTGCGCCGAATCGCCTCCTCGGCCGCGGCGACAACCCTCGGGTGCTGATCGATCACCTCGCGCATGTTCCGATACGTCTCCTCCTCGGTTACCTCCACCCGCGCCCGCGGCTCCCTCTGCCCCACCTCGTGGGCGATGCCGCGAATCAGAGCCAGATGCTCATCGAGCTTGGCCCCGTCGTGGTCGCGGACGATCAGCTCCACCACCGTCTTCTCTCCCGTGCCGCTGATCCCGGTCGGGTGGATGAAGCCGTCGCGCTCGGCCGTCGTCTCGGGCGAGAGGCGATCGCGCGGAAGCGCCGCGACGAAGTCGGCCGCGAGCCTGATGCTGCTGACGAGCTTCCCCTTCGCCGACCCAGGATGGACGGAACGCCCATGGATCGAGACCACGACCTTCCAGGCGTTGAACGTCTCCGTCTCGATCTCGCCGAGCCCGGAGCCGTCGAGGGTGTAGGCGTACTCGGCGCCGAACTCGTCGATCTCGAGATGATCCGCGCCGGCACCGATCTCCTCGTCGACCGTGAAGCAGACGCGAACGGGCGCGTGCTCGGGCTGCGGGTTTCGCTTGAGGTGGGCGACGGCCGCCATGATCTCGGCGACACCGGCCTTGTCGTCCGCTCCGAGGAGAGTCGTGCCGTCGGTCGTGACGAGGTCGTGGCCGATCTTCTCGGCCAGAGCCGGCTGCTCCTGAGGATCGAGGATCTGCGTCTCGTCGCCAGAGAGCGCGATCGGCGAGCCGTCGTAGCCTCGGTGCACCTGCGGCGCCACCCCCGTTCCGGTCACGTCGGGAGACGTATCGACATGGGCAATCAGTCCGATCACAGGTGCGCCGGTCGCACCTGGCAGCGACGCGTAGACATAGCCGAACTCGTCGAGGCGCACGTCCTCGAGCTCGAGCTCGAGCAGCTCGGCCTCCAGCAGCCGCGAGAGCTCGAGCTGCTTTGCGGTCGAGGGAGAGGTCAACTGGCCGTACGCCGATTGGGTGTCGATCCTGACGTAGCGCAGGAACCGCTCGAGGACGTCGTCGGCCAGCTCGGCCGCGAGCGGCGAGACGAAGCTCTCGGACGCCGCGATTTGCTCAGCCAAGCGCGGCCAGCCGGAGGAAGAGCTCGCGGGCGGTTGCGACGCCGAGGCTCATGTAGTCGACGAGCATCCGCTCGTTCGGGGAATGGATGTTCGAGTCGGGCAGCGCGAAGCCCGTCACGATCGCCGGGATCCCTCGCTCGGCGAGCGCCGGCACGAGCGGGATCGACCCTCCGGAGCGGACGAGGAGCGGGCGCACTCCCGTCACGTGCTCGAAGGCGTTCTGCGCGAGCGCGACGACCGGCTGATCGGGTGAGATGAGGCCGGGAGGCGCCGACGACAGCAGCGCGATCTCGACCTCGGCTCCGTCAGGGGCCGATTCGCGCAGCAGGCGCTCGAACACCGCGGCGATCTCGGCGCGATCCTGGCCGGGCGCGAGCCGAATCGAGACGTTCGCCTCGGCCTCGACCGGCAGCACCGTCTTCTGGAGCTGCGGCGAGCCGCTTGCGAGCCCGTGCACGTCGACGGCCGGCTCGGCCCAGGTGCGAACGTAGTAGTCCTCGCCTGCGGACGGGTCCATCGGGCGCGAGCCCTGCTCCGAGAGCGCCTCGTCGCCCGGCTGGAGGTCCCGCCAGCCGGCGAGCTCCTCCTCTGTCGGCGGCGCGATCCCCGCCCGCAGCGGCTCCGGCAGGCGGCCGTCGCGCGCCAGCACCCCGGCCAGCGTCTGCAGCAGCGCATGCGTCGCGTTCAGTGAGACACCGCCGTACATCCCCGAGTGGAGGTCGCGGGTGCCGGTGCGGACGGTGACGTGGAAGTAGCAGAGCCCGCGGACTGCGAGGTTGAACTCGGGAGCGCCACGCCGCTGCATCCCGCTGTCGAAAACGATGCCTGCATCGGCGCCGCGCTCGTCAGCGGCCAGCCAGTCGACGATCGAGTGCCCGCCGATCTCCTCCTCGCCGTCGCAGGCGAAGCGGATGTTGACAGGAAGCTCACCCGCCTCGGCAAGGAGCTCGGCGGCCTTCAGTAGCATCCAGAGCTGACCCTTATCGTCCGCGATCCCGCGCGCGTAGAGCCACTCGCCGCGGATAGTCGGCTCGAAGGGCGGCGTCTCCCAGAGCTCGAGCGGCGCCGGGGGCTGGACGTCGAAGTGGCCGTAGCAGAGCACGGTGGGCGCGCTCTCGGCGTTCTCCGAGGCGCGCAGCTCGCCGATCGCGAGCGGACGGCTGCCCGCGCCGGTGGCAGGCCATTCGACGAGCTCGGCCTCTCCGCCCGCGGCGCGGATCCTCGCAACGACCCACTCGCCGGCTGCGCGGACGTCGCTCTGCCGCTCCGGATCGGCGCTGATCGAGGGAATCCGCAAGAGCTCCGAGAGCTCCTCCAGCCAGTCCTGCCTGAACTCGTTCACGGCGGCGAGTCTAGACAGAGCCAACTCAGACGCGCTGCACCTCGAAGTAGAGGAGCGCGTGGTCGGAGTAGCGGCGCACCCAGGCGAGCCGCTCCTCGCGGGACGAGAGCTGCGGCCAGCCGCGCACCGAGACCTCCGCCTCGCCGAAGCGCTTGAAGGTCAGGTGATCGCGGGCGACCACGAAGTCGAGGCTGGAGGGATCGATGGAGCCGCCGCCCCACCAGGTGAACTCCGCGTCCTTTTCGAGCACGCGCATCCCTCTGGACTTCGCGGCGCGCTGGAGCTTCAAGAGCTCCTTGGCAGCCGGAAGGTCGCTCTCGCGCACGTAGCGGTACTCCATCCCCATGATGTTGAAGTCGCCGAGGAAGATGTAGTTGGAGCGCTTCCCGGGCGCCGCGGCCCGGTCGAGCACCTTGGCGAAGTCGAGCGCCCGAATCAGCATGTCGTCGCGCAGCCCGAGCCCGCGCGGGTCGGTACCGCTCTTCGTGTGCAGGAAGAGGAGCGGGTAGCTCTCCTCGTCCACCTTGACCGTCAGGAGCGCGCCGGGCCGGAGCAGGGAGACGCCTGAGCGGAACTCGGTCTTCTGGGTGAAGAACGCCGTGATCCCCTGACGGATCCCGACGAGGATCTGCTGCACCTGCGAGCCCTCGGTGATGTGGAACGTGTACTTCGGGAGCACGGTCGTGAGCGCGTCGAAGACCTCGCGACCCTCGACCTCGTAGAGGGCGAAGACGTCGGGCTTGTGCTCGCCCAGGAAGGCGACCACGTCCTCGACGCGGCTGTCGACCTTCTGGCTGCGGAAGTGCTCTACGTTCCACGACGCGACAGAGAATGCTTTCGCCATTCACGCTCCTTCGACCCCTACGGACGACGGAGTCGACGCTACGCCGGGCCGGCCTCCGACGCAAGCGACGAGGCCTGAGAGCGTCAGCGTGGGTTGACACGGACAGTCCCTGTCAGCGTGCGCTGACGTCCTCGTCGCCACGTTCGGACGCGGGTGCGGTGGTGGCTGGCGTAAAGACCTCAGGCGACCTCACGCGGCGCTGTCAACGTGGGCTGACAGGGACAGTCCCTGTCAACCGCGGCTGACATCCTCGCTCACCTCTCGGCGCGCGTGCTAGCCAGCCTGCGAAGCAGGATGGCTAGGCGACGTCGCGGAGCTTGCCGGCGTCCGCTAGGGCGCGCAGCTTCTTCAGGCTTTGGTTCTCGATCTGGCGGATCCGCTCTCGCGTGACGTTGAAGGTGCGCCCGACCTCGTCGAGCGTGTGCGGCTGCTCGCCGTCGAGGCCGTACCGGAGCTCGAGCACCCGCCGCTCGCGATGCGACAGCGTCCCCAGGATCGAGCGGAGCGCTTCGTTCCGCATCGTCTCGTCCGCGATCTCATCCGGGAGCGGCATGGTCTGGTCCGTGAGGAAGTGACCGAACTCGGACTCGTCCTCGTCGCCGACCGGCTTCTCGAGCGAGATCGGAGTCTGGGCGCTCCGCCGGATCTGGTCGATCTCCTCCGCCAGCAGGTCGAGCTCGAGCCCGATCTCCTCCGAGCTCGGCTCGCGGCCGAGCTTCGCCCGCAGGGTGCGCTCGGTCCTAACGATCTTGTTCAGCTTCTCGACCACGTGGACCGGCATCCGAATCGTCCGAGCCTTATCGGCGAGCGCGCGCGCGACCGCCTGGCGGATCCACCAGGTCGCATAGGTCGAGAACTTGAAGCCCCGACGATGATCGAACTTCTCGGCCGCGCGCACGAGCCCGATCGTCCCCTCCTGAATCAGGTCGAGGAACGGCAGACCCTGGTTGCGATAGCGCTTGGCGATCGAGACGACGAGGCGCAGATTCGCCTCGACCATCGCCTGCTTCGCCGTGTGATCGCCGCGCTCGATCCGCTTCGCCAGCTCCACCTCCTGCGCCGCCGTCAGGAGCGCAACCCGGCCGATGTCCTTGAGGAAGAGCTGCAGGGTGTCGGTCGAGACCTCGCCTAGCTTGACCGGCTCGGCCTCGACCTGCGGCTCCTCCGCTCCGTCGACGACCTCGATCTGAAGCTCCTCGAGCGCTGCGAAGAACTCGTCGAGCTGGGCGGCGTCGGGCTCGAGGTCATCGAGTGCCGTGCTGATCTCGTCGGCGCGCAGCCTTCCGGCAGCGCGGCCGTTCTCGAGGAGCTGCCTCCCCTCGTCCGTCTCCGCCAGGTCGAAGACCTGCGGCGCCCCGCTCTTGGTGCTTCCCCCCAACGCGGCTCCCCTGTACTCAGCCCACTCAGATTCGGGCGCACTCACAATAGTTACGAATGTCTCGAACGGCAATGCCCGTCGTTCGAGGATGCGGAAGATTGCCACAAGGATCAGACGACCGCTATGGGCCGTCCGCCCTATCTTCGGGTCAACGGGTCCCGTCTACTTTGGCCAGCTCGTCCAGGTACCGCCCTGCTTCACGGGCGATCCGCGATCCCGGCTCGAGCGAGCGGGCCTGTCGGAGCTGCTTCCTGGCCGCCGCCACGTTGCCCTGCCAGAGCAGGAGCAGGCCGAGGTGGAAGCGAACCGTGGCCGCTTCCGAGAAGCGCCGCGAGAGCGGACCGAGCCGGCTGAAGGCCTCGACCGGGCTCTCCTTGGTGTAGCGGCCGACCGCGTCTGCGACGAGAGCCTCGACATCGTCCGGGTAGGCGGTGGCCGCGGCCGAGTAGATGCGCCGCGCCGAGACGGGTCGGCCGAGCCGCTGGAGCGCGAGCCCGTAGTAGAGCCGGTGAACGAGGCCGGCCCCACCGACGCCCTTCGCCGCAGCTCGCCGGAGCAGCTCGAGCTGCTCGCGCGGCGGGAGCTCGGCGACGCTCTTCGGCAGGGGAAAGCTCGGCTGGAAGAGCGGCAGGCCCGGCGCGAAGTCGGCGTAGAGGAGGTCGCCCGCCCGCACGGCGTAGGGCGTGTCCGGCTCGACGTCGCGTGCTTCGCGCCAAGCCTCGAGCGCGCCTCGCTCGCCCGCCCAGAAGCGCGCGAGCCCGACATGGAGCTGAACGAGGGCGCTGCGCGGATAGAGCGCTCCGAGCTGCTCGACCCGGCCGAGCGTGCCGGGCCAGGCGGCGAACGCGGCCCCGAGCTTCGCCTCGAGGGCCTCGTCCTCGCCGAAGATCGTCGCCGCCTCCGCCCGTCGCCCGGCGCGGAGGAGGCGGGCGGCCTTCCGCAGCTCGCGGGCGTCGCGATCGTCCCGAAGGCCGAGCTCGAGCACGAGCGGCGGCGCTCCGGGTCGGGCCTTCGCGGGCTGCGCGACCGTCGCCTGCGAGACCGGGTCTTTCGCGGAGAGCACCGCCGAGCCGACCACCACGACCGCCGCGGTCGCCGCGAGCGCGGCGACGACGAGCGCGACTCGGACGCGCGGGGTCACGCGATTCAGCCTAGCGACGCATCCACGAGATACTCCTCGACCGCAGCCGCGGCCTCGTCGGGACTCGGCATCGCCGCGATCTCGGCCGCAATCCTCTCCGCGCTCGAGCGGAACGTGGG
>JACCRW010000152.1 GCA_013813345.1 Actinomycetota bacterium | reverse complement strand
CTAGCCTGCGAGTGTAGCTAGGTGCCGTTCTGCGTCTGGAAGACTGGGCCGGTGGACGTCTCGAAGGCGGTACTGATCACGGGCTGCTCGTCCGGGATCGGGCGGGCGACGGCGGAGCGGCTGGCGCGGTCCGGCTGGACTGTCTACGCGACTGCGCGGAGCACGGATTCGATCGCAGATCTGGGCCGGGCCGGCTGCCGCGTGCTCGAGCTGGACGTCACCGACGAGGAGTCGATGCGTGCCGCCGTCGCGAGCGTCGAGCATGCAGAGGGAGCCGTCGGCGTGCTCGTCAACAACGCGGGCTACAGCCTGAGCGGTGCGATCGAGAGCGTCCCGCTCGACGAGGTGCGCCGGCAGTTCGAGACGAACGTGTTCGGGCTCGTGCGCCTCTCCCAGCTCGTCCTTCCCGCGATGCGCCGGCAGGGGTTCGGCCGAATCGTCAACTTGAGCTCGATGGGTGGTCGGCTTACGCTTCCGGGCGGCGGCTTCTACCACGCGAGTAAGCACGCGGTCGAGGCCCTCTCGGACGCGCTCCGCTTCGAGGTGCAGGGCTTCGGCGTCGACGTCGTCGTGATCGAGCCGGGCCTGATCCGGACGGGCTTCGCCGACGCGGCGGTCGGGACGATCGCGGATCGCTCGGAGGATTCGGCCGGGCCGTACGACGGGTTCAACCAGGCGGTTGCGGCTGCCACCGCGGGCGCGTACCGGAACGGCATCGGGCGGACGCTCGGCGGCGGGCCGGAGACGGTCGCGCGGGCGATCGAGAAGGCGATCTCGGCCGGGCGGCCGCACACGCGCTACCGCGTCACCGGCTCCGCGCGGCTCTTCCTGACCCTGCGGCGGCTGCTCCCCGACCGGCTCTGGGACGCGCTGGTGGCGCGCACCTTCCCTCAGCCGAAGCCGTAGAGGCCGGGGAAGCGCTCGGCGAGCAGCCGCACGAGTAGCGCGGCCGGGAGGCCGACAACGTTCAGGTAGTCGCCCTCGATCCGCTCGACGAGCGCCGCGCCGCGACCCTGGATCGCATAGGCGCCGGCGCGGCCTTCCCACTCGGCGTGGGCGAGGTTCGCGCCGAGGTCGCGCGGGGTGAGCTGCCTGAACGTGACGCGTGTCGAATCGTGCTCCACGACCTCCCAGCCGGGCGTGAGGAGGCAGAGCCCGGAGACGACGACGTGAGTCTTCCCGGCGAGCGCCTCGAGCATCCGCTCCGCATCGGTTATGTCGGTCGGCTTGCCGAAGATCGTGCCGCCGAGCGAGACGGCGGTGTCGACGGCGAGCACCGGCCGGTCGCCAGCCTGCGCAGCGACCGAGCGGGCCTTGCCGAGCGCGTGCGCGCGCACGAGCTCGATCGCGTCGGCTCCGGGTGCGTCGTGCTCGACGTACTCGGGTGCGACGAGCTCGAAGGGAAGCCCGAGCTGGTCCAGGATCGCGCGGCGCTGCGGGCTCGTGGACGCGAGCAGGAGCGGCGGCACAGGGTTGCCACTCACGCCTTGCGCACCTTCCAGATCTGCTCCATCGGCCAGCGGCGCGCCCACGTCGTCTGAGCTTCCGAGCGATAGGTCGAGGGCGCGCCTTCGGGAGGCCGCACCTCGATCAGGTCCTCGACGACGAGCCCGTTCGCGGCGAAGAGCCGGATCCACTCGCCGTAGGGGAGCATGAACTCGACCGCGCCCTCCGGGTCGTCCCAGCGGTACATCCCGAAATAGTCAGCGCGAAGCGCTTCCGCTTCCTCGTCGGTCGTCTTGTCGTAGGTCGCCCACGCCCAGGGCGTGCCGCCGCTCCAGGCGAGCAGGCCTCCGGGCCGCAGGATGCGTGCCGCCTCGGGCACGGTCAGGAACGGGTCGGCGAAGGTCATCGCGCCCCAGTCGCACATGACGACGTCGAAGCTGCCGCTCTCGAAGGGCGTCTTCTCGGCCGTGCCGTGGACGAGCGGGAACTCGACGCCGGCTTCCTCGTTCGCCTTGCGCGCCCACTCGAGCCGCTTCTCGGAGTTGTCGATCCCGACGGGCCTGGCTCCGGCGGCGAGGAGCGCCCGCGACCACTCGGCGGCGCCGCAGCC
>JACCRW010000151.1 GCA_013813345.1 Actinomycetota bacterium | reverse complement strand
AGATCGGCTTCCGCGAGAAGACGGCGATCACCTCGGAGATGATCCCGAAACCGGGAAGCATCATGATGTAGACGGCCGGGTGCGAGTAGAACCAGAAGATGTGCTGGTAGCCGAGCGCATAGCCGCCTTCGTCGACCCGGAAGAAGTTCGTGTGCATGATCCGGTCGAACATGACGAAGAACTGCGAGCCGGCGATGAACGGCGTCGCGATCACGACGAGGAGCGAGGTCGTGAAGTTCGCCCAGACGAGGAGCGGCATCCGCCAGAAGGTCATCCCCGGCGCCCGCATCGTGATGATCGTGACCAGGAAGTTGAGCGCGGTCATGATCGAGCTCGCGCCGGCCCACTGGACGCCCATGTTGAAGAACACCTGGCCGAGCGGCTGATCTGAGGCGAGCGGGGCGTAGCTCGTCCAGCCGGTCGCGAAGGCGCCGCCGGGAACGAGGAAGGCGGCGAGGAACATCAGCCCGGCGATTGGGAGCAGCCAGAACGAGAGCGCGTTCAGGCGCGGGAAGGCCATGTCCGGCGCGCCGAGCATTAGCGGCACGGCGAAGTTCGCGAGACCCGCGAACGCGGGGATGATGAAGAGGAAGATCATCAGCGCCGCGTGCTCGGAGATCAGCCCGTTGAAGGTCTGCGTGTCGACGAACTGGAGGTCCGGCTTCGCCAGCTCGGCGCGGAAGACCATGGCCATCAGGCCGCCGATCACGAAGAAGAAGAACGTCGTCACGAGGTACTGGACGCCGATCACCTTGTGGTCCGTGTTGACCCGGAAATAGTCCTGCCAACGCGTGGCGCCGTGGCTCGAGTGGTCCTCCGGCCGGGTGGGGCGGCCCGAGACGTAGTACGCCCAGTAGTCGAACGCGCCGATCCCGGTGAGGAAGCCGAGCGGCGCCAGGGTCAGGAAGGCGACGACCGTGACGATCGTCCAGTCGACGATCGGGTCGTAGTGCGCGAGCCAGCGGAAGAAGACCACGAGCCCGAACCCGATCGCCCAGAAGAGCGCAGTCGTCCAGGCGGCGCGCAGATAGCCGGGGGCGCGCAGGCGGGCCACGCCCTGCGGCGGGGGCGAGGCCGGCGCGTGCGGCTCGTGCGAGCTATGGACGATCTCGGTCACGCAATCAGCCTCCCTGGCCGTCGCTCAGATACTGCACGAGCGCGTCGAGCTGCTCGTCGGTCAAGGACTTGTCGTAGGTGTTCGGCATCACGCCACCCTGATAGCCCTGCGCGAGCACGGCGTTCGGATCGACGATCGACTCGCGGATGAACTCCTCGCCGCCCTCGAGCTCGTCCAGCGAGGGGCCGACGGCCGCATCCGTCCCGGCTGGCTCGAACGCGTGGCAGCCGCCGCAGCCGGCTGAGGCGAAGACAGCCTCGCCGTCGTCGCCGGAGGGTTCGCCGCCGCCGCTCGCCTCACGCTCCAGGAACGCCTCATAGTCTGCGCGGCTCATCACCTGAACCTGTGCCCGCATCGTCGCGTGCCCCAGCCCGCAGAGCTCGGTGCAGACGACCGAATAACTGCCGATCCGGGTCGGCGTGATCGTGAGCGTCGTCTCGATTCCCGGAACCGCATCGGACTTCTGCCCGAACTCCGGGACCCAGAACGAATGGATCACATCGAGCGAGCGAAGGGTCAGCTTCACCGGCTGGTCGAGCGGAAGGACGAGGCTGCCGGAGGTCGTCTCGTCCGGATACTCGAACTTCCAGGCGAACTGCTGCGCGGTGACTGCGATCCTGAGTGGGTTCCCGCCCACGTCGTCGTTTTTCGCCAGGACGACAGCGCTGACGATCGAGATCGCAGTCACGAGCACCGCCGGGATCGCAGTCCAGACGATCTCGAGCCCGGTGTGACCGTGGATCGGCGGCCCGTCGCGCTCGTCGTCGTCGGCAGCCCGGAACTTGAGCACCGAGTAGGCGATCGCGGCCGCGACGATCGCGAAGATCCCGATGCAGATCACCGTCGTGAACCAGAATGTGAACTCGATCCGGTCCATCTCCTCGGAGGCGGACGTTGGCAGCCAGGGGACGAGGACGGCGACGACGGACGCGAGCGTCCCCGCTATGACGCCGTAGATCGTGATGCGGACGATCGAGCCCCTGCGCACCGCGGCGAGCCTACACGACCCCGTATCCGCGGCGGCCTTTCATCCGTTCGAGAGACGTCCCTGCACACGGGCACAACTGAAACGAATCCCCGCACATCACGAAGGAGGACGACGTGGGCGTAGGAATGAGCATTCTCTTGATCGCAGCCGGTGCGATTCTGACCTGGGCGGTGAACGCAAGCGTCTCGGGCCTCGAGATCCAGACGATCGGCGTGATCCTGCTGATCGTCGGGATCGTCGGCCTCGTGCTGTCCCTGATCTTCTGGTCTTCCTGGGGCGGCTTCCAGGGCGGCTCGCGGCGCCGGACGACCTACGTGGACGACGGCCCGGTCTGAACCGTAAATCGCTTCGCGATTTCCGGTTAGTAGAGAGAGGCGGCTTCGGGCCGCCTCTTCTCGTTCTTCTAACCACTGGTCGACGTCAGTCGGCCAGTGGCAGCTCGAAGCTGAACGTCGACCCGCGCCCTGGCTCGGAGTCGACCGAGATCCGACTATCCATTCGGCGGACGATCTCGCGGCAGATGTAGAGGCCGAGGCCCGTGCCACCGACGCCGCGCGTCAGGTTGGGATCGAGCCGGTAGAACTTCTCGAAGATCCGCTCGTGCTCGGAAGCGGCGATTCCGAGCCCCTCATCCACGACCGAGATCCGCAGCCGAGCGCCCGTGGGCGCGAGCACGACGCGGACCCTGCCTCCGTCGGGCGAGTACTTGATCGCGTTCTCGACGAGGTTGACGAGCACCTGGCGCACCTTGTCGGCGTCCGCGCAGATCGCCGCCACGTCGTCAGGGGACTCGCTGGCGAGCTCGATTCCCGGCGGCAGATGCGTCTGCGCTGCCGCAAGGACGGCCCGGACGAGCTCGACCGGATCCGCTCGCGCGATCGCGACGTCGACGAGGCCGGAGTCGAGCCGGCTCGCGAGTAGGACGTCGTTGACGATCCTGGCCAGCCGCTCCGACTCGCTCGCGACCACGCCGAGCATCCCGTCGCGTTGCTCGGCCGAGAGCGACACATCGCCGCGCTGCAGCGTCATCGCGGCGCCGTAGATCGCTGCGAGCGGCGTCCGCAACTCGTGCGAGACCGTGGAGACGAAGTCGCTCTTCAAGCGCTCGACCGCGTGCTCCTCGGTCAGGTCACGGAAGGCGTACACCGTCCCCTCGCCGAACGCGACGCCGGAGATCGAGAGCCAGAGCTCGCGCCCACCGAGCTCGAGCGAGAACGTCTCCGCGCGGACGACTCCGCGCGGATGCCGCTCGGCGAGGGGTGCCGGTCGTTCGACGTCCGGCCAGCCGGGAATCGTCTCCGCGAGCGTCCGCCCGAGGACGTCGGCTTCGCAGAGCCCGGTGATCGTGGCCGCGGCCGGATTCCAGAGCCGGACGATGCCCCCGGCGTCGAGCAGAGCCACGCCATCGGCGACGAACTCGAGCGCCTTCGCGGCCTCGGCGCGCCGCTCCAGCTCGACCTCCGTACGCTTGGCTTCGGTCACGTCCCGGAACGACCAGAGCCAGCCGTAGTCGTTGCGACCGTCGGGGCTTCTCACAGCGGCGCCGTAGCGCTCGAATACGCGCCCGTCCTCGAGCAGGATCTCCTCCCTGCCGGCCTCCTGTGGCTGGGAGTACAGGTAGCGGGCGCGGTCGGCGAGACCGGAGGCAGCGACACTCTGCATCGCCTCGACGAACGCCGGCTCGTCAGGCCCCGCGGCCACGAGCGCGTCCGAGAGACCCCAGAGCTCGGCGAAGCGCCGGTTACAGGAGAGCATTCGCCCTTCCGGAGAGACGAGCAGCAGCCCGTCGAGCGACGCCTCCTGCTGGGCCTCGAGCTCGCTCGTGCGGAACGAGACCTCGCGGAAGAGGCGGGCATTGTCCACGGCGACCGCTGCGCGTCCGGCCAGCTCGACGGCGAGCGAGAGATCGTCCTCGAGGTAGCGGCCGGGCTCACGGCAGCCGATCGCGAGCACGCCGAGGGTTTCGCTCCGGGAGACGAGAGGCACGAGCATCATCGAGCGCGAGCCGATCAGCTCCAGCGTGGCGCGCTCGGCGCCGAGCCGCGCCAGATGCTCGTAGAGCTCTGTCGAGACGTTCGAGAAGAGAACCGGCTCCCCACTCTCGAAGACGGTGGCCAGGAACGCCGGCGAGTCGGAGTCGAGCGGATAGGAGCTCGGTAGACCTTCGAGGAGCGGCTGGAGCTCAGGATCGGAATGCGCGCAGGCGACGCGCTCCAGGGTGTCTCCCGCGGCGAGAAAGATGTGGATCGAGTCGGCGAGCCGCGGCACCAGGACCCGGACGATCCGGGCGAAGACCGCGTCGGCGTCGAGTGAGGAGGCGAAAAGCTCACCCGCCTCGGCGAGCAGGCGCAACCGATCGTCGGCCCGGCGCTGACGCGTCGTATCCATGATCACAGCGCCGACACCGGTGATCTCGCCGTCCTCGGAGCGCACCGGGTAGTAGCTCGAGAGCCAGTGGCGGCGCTCCCCCGGCCTCGCGCCTGCGTCGTCCGTGGACTCGTTGTGGACGACCGGCTCTCCGGTCGCCAGCACCTGCCGGTAGAGCGGCTCGAGTATGGGCGCGAGCTCCGGCTTCACGTCGGCGAGCGTCTTCCCGATGTGCTCCGCCGCCGGAAGGCCGTTGATCTCCGCAAGGGCGTCGTTGACGCGCACGAACCGGAGGTTGCGATCCCAGAAGCCGATTCCCACCGGCGCCGAGAGGAGCAGCGTCTCGAGCAGCGCCTCG
>JACCRW010000092.1 GCA_013813345.1 Actinomycetota bacterium | reverse complement strand
GATCCGGAGCTGAACATCCGCTACGGCGCGTGGTACCTGCGCCATCTGCTCGACAAGTACGACGACGAGCGGCTTGCGCTCGCCGCCTACAACGCGGGGCAGGCGAACGTGGACGAGTGGCGCGAGCACGGCGTCGAGATCCAGTTCCCCGAGACGCGGCACTACGTCGAGCGCGTCCAGGAGCTCAAGCTGATCTACGCAGACGCCTACGCCGCCGAGCTCGGGCTCGGCTAGCGTCTCCGCCGATGGCCGATCCTCGCGACCGTGAGTACGCCGAGCTGCTCGTCGGCACCTGCCTCGGTGTGCAGCCGGGGTGGCAGGTGCTCGTGCTCGGGACGCAGCTCGGGAAGCCGTTGCTCGAGGAGGTGCAGCGCGCAATTGCGCGCCGCGGCGCCTACGCGCTCACGCAGCTCACGTTCTCCGGCGGGCACGCGCCGACCGATCGCGCGTGGGTGCGGGAAGCTCCGCTCGAGCTGCTCTCGACACCAGCTCCGCTCTACGAGCACCTGATGCGCGAGGTCGACGCGTTCCTCGTCGTCCAGGCACCCGAGAACACGCGTGACCCCTCGGCGACGCCGGTCGAGCGGACGCAGGCGGTCCAGGCCGCGTACCGGCCGGCCCAGCAACGCCTCCTCTCGCACGAGGTTCCGTGGGTCGGCTGCCAGTACCCGACGCCGGCGCTCGCGCAGGACGCTGGCCTGAGCACCGAGGAGTTCGCGGAGTTCCTCTACGGCGCCTGCCTGCTCGACTGGGACGCCGAGCGGGAGCGGATGAGCCACTACGCCGAGCGCTTCGACGCCGCCGAGGAGGTGCGCATCGTCGGCGGGGGCACGGACCTTCGCCTCAGCATCGCGGGCCGGCGGATGCAGGTCGACGCGGGCGGCGCCAACATCCCCGGTGGCGAGTTCTTCGGCTGCCCCGTCGAGGACTCGGCCGAGGGAACGATCTCGTTCTCCGAGTTCCCGGGTGTGTATGGAGGTCGCCACGTCAATGGGATTCGCTTCCGTTTCGAGGGCGGCCGGATCGTCGATGCCTCGGCCGACTCGGAGGAGGAGTACCTGCTCGAGACGCTCGACACCGACGAGGGCTCGCGCGCGCTCGGTGAGCTCGGGATCGGCTGCAACCCCGGAATCACCCGTCACATGCGGAACACGCTCTTCGACGAGAAGATGGACGGCACGGTGCACATCGCGGTCGGCACCGGCTTCCCCGATCTCGGCGGCACGAACGTCTCCGCCGTCCACTGGGACATCGTCAAGGACCTGCGCAGCGACGGGCGGATCTATCTCGACGGCGAGCTCGTGCAGGAGAACGGCGCCTGGACGATCTAGTCGGAGGGCTTGGCGGAACAGGCGTTGTGCCCCCGGGCCGCGCTGCTCGCCCCGATGCGGCGTCCTCAGTCGCACCGATAGCGTCGGCTATCGGCACTCCCTGCGTCCTTGCCTCGGAACGAGCAGCGCACCCCGGCGACGAGCGACGTTCCGCCAAGCCCTCCTACGTCGCGAAACGCAGGGAGAGGTCGCCGACGCCGACGACCTCGGTGGTGGAGCCTCCCGTCAGCTCGCCGGCGACCGCGCGCCAGAAGGCGAGTGCAGGCAGGTTGCGGTCGATCACGCTCAGGTTCCAGCTCCCTGTGAACGCGCGGAGCGTCGCCAACCCTGCCGTCCGTCCGACCCCTCGGCGTCGGTACGGTCGTGCGACGAAGAACTCTGCGAGGTGGAAGTCGACGTCCTGCGGCATGTGCGGGAACGGCTGCTCGGCGACGAGCGCGAATCCGGCCGGGTGCCCTTCCACGCGGATCAGGAGCGAGTGCGACGTCGGCCGGGTGAGCCAGTCCTCGAGGTAGGACGGCTGCCAGTTCGCGTCGGCGTCGAGCGTGTAGTGCTCGGTGTAGGCCGAGAGGTCGTGGAGGTAGAGCGGATAGAGCCGGCGCAACGCAGCCAGGTCGCGGTCGCCCGCGGCCGGCGTCGCCTCTACGGTCGGCTCAGGCGCGTCCACAGGTTCTCGAGCAGGCGGTGCACGGACGGCAGTCTCGCCGTGCCGCCGAAGTCGATCGTGCCGGCTGCGAAGACCTTCGCTCCCTGCGGCGTCTCGTAGTAGGTCATCTGCGCGGTCAGGCCGGGGCCGTAGAGGTCGGGCACCTCGGCGAGGACGATCGTTCCAGGCGGTGAGAAGGACGTGGTGGCGTCGATCTCGATTCCGTAGCCGCCGAGCTCCTGGCCGAAGCTGGAGCCGTCGCCGAGGCCGGTGCCCTCGTAGAACCACGGCGCTGTCCCGGCCGCGCGCACGACGAACGGCCTCTGGATCTTGCCGTCGTCGTTGGCGCGGTACTGGACGCCGAGCACGGCCGACTCCGGCCGGCCTTGGTCGCGCCAGAGCCGCGTCCGCCGGAGCACGCGCCCCTCGCGGCGGACCTCCCAGAAGAAGTTGTTGGCCGAGAGGAAGGCGAGGTTCCCGCCGAGGTCGCGGTAGTTCCGGATCAGGTCGAACTCGTGCCTGGTCGCGTACTCGGTGTGGCCGGGGAAGATGACGACGTCGTAGAGCCGGATCAGCTCCTCGGCGGTTCGGATCGTCTCGAGGTCGGACTCGGTCAGGAGCTCGGGTTGCTTGCCGGTCAGGTGCAGCCAGCGGAGGAAGCCGACGTCGTACTTGCGCCACTGCGGCGGCACGCCCCTGCGGATATACGCGCGCCCGAGAGCGGCCGTGCTCTGGGCGCCCTTCGCGTACCAGGTGTCGCCCCAGCCGTTTCCGTCCGCGTCCCGAAAGTTGTACGCCTGCCAGGTGTTGGTCGGCAGCACGACGGCGACGCGGCTCGTGGCGCCGAGAACCGTGGGCCGGACGACGAACGGGGCGTAGCCGATCCGGCCGTCGTCGGCTGTCAGCTTGACGAAGTAGACGCCCGTGGGCCACGGGCCGACGGCGTAGTTGAGAGTCGCGCGCCGGTGCCGAGCGCTCCAGGGGATCGTGACCGGTGCATTCACCGCGACGCCGTTCATCAGCGTGTCGCTGTGCGTCGGCGTGTCCTCCGGCCCGGCCCGGAACGTCTGCAGCGTCAGCGTCTTCGCGTCGGTCTCGATCGCAAGCCGTGCTGCGCTCGAGGCGACGTAGCTCTCGCCCGTGAAGCCCGCGTCGACGCCGAGGACGCGCACGACTGCCGATCTGAGCCGGCGGCCCTCGCGGGCGTCGTCGGCCCCGTACGTGCGACTGTTGCCCGCTCCGTCGACGGTCGTGATCCGGACGAGGTACGTACGGGCGCCGATCGCCTTCGGCGGGTGCCAGGTGAACGTGTTCCGACCCGGCCGTAGGTTCGCTGTCAGCTCATGGATCGTCTGAGGGGCGCTGACCGTCCGCGTCACCTCGAAGCGAATGCGCGCCCGCTCGCTCAGCGTGAAGCGGATCCTGGCGACGTCGCGCAGCCCGTCGCCGTTCGGTGAGATCGTGGTCAGGCGGTCACTGTCGCCCGCGAACGGCGTGCGGCTGCGTGTGTGGACGTCGAAGTCGGTCGCTCGCGGCGCGATTCGATCGATTCGGAGCGGGGAGGAGGCAAGCTCGCGTGCCCCGGCGACGAGCCGGACGCGGTAGCTGCCGTCTGGGACGCGCGCGCCGACGAGGTTGCCGTTCCAGCGGAGCGTCAGGAACCGGCGGCGCTGCGGCTCGACGATCCAGCCGAGCGGCCTCCCCTGCTCGGTGGCGAGCTGGAGGCCAACGCGCTCGGACGTCGGCAGCGCCGCCTGGATCCGCAGCCGTACCTCGTCCGGGGAGAAATCGCGGGGCACGACCGTGAGGTCTGCGGCAGCGGCGGTTGGCGCGCAGGCGAGTGCGAGCACGGCGAGGGCAAGTCGGCGCATCGGCCGTGATCGTAGTCGGGAGCTGTGACGGAGAGGTGAAGGAGCGGCGGGCCCTAGCCGTCGCCCGTACGCTGCTCGAGCTCGTTCGCCTTGCTCGTCAGAGCGGCGAAGCCCGCTTGCAGGAAGTCGTTGGCGCCCGAAGCGGCGAGCGACCACGTCAGCAGCCGCCCGGTACTCGGGGCCAGCGTGTGGATCGAGACGACGCCGGCAGCAGCCCACATTCCGATGCAGCGCGAGCAGGTGACCAACTCGCCAATCGCCTGACGCGGCCCGCCGTCCTCGACCGGTTTCTCGTCGCCCGCGTGTGCCTCCCCCTTGACGAACGGGTCGCGCAGGAAGCTCGTCACCTCGTCGTCGGTGATCGTGCGAGCCGCCTTGAAGGTCGCCGCCGCGAGCACCGCGAGGTCGAGCGCGCCGAGCCGTTCGGGCCTGCGGCCGAGAACCGTCGCGAGCGCGGCGACACCGGTCATCCCGGCGCCGAAGATCCCGACGAGCGAGGCGTAGGACTTGTAGGGAGGAGCCTGGGTCGCGGTCGCCACGGGGAACGATCTACCCGGCTCCGCCGAACTCAACCTCGGGCCTCAGCGTCGGCATTTGATCGTCCTGTCGGCGTGGTCAGGTCGGGCCGGCAGGAGCGCAGAGGCGCCCAGCCGGGTGTTGAGGCCGCGAAGCGCGCGGGCGACGGCGAGTAGCTCGGCCGTGCTCGCAAGTCCGCCGCCGTTGATCACGATCGTCGTCCCGGCCGGGTAGAGCTCGAGGCGGCGAAACGTGGGTGAGAGTCGGCCGGGAACGCCTCGCACGCGCACTCGTTCGCGAGCCGGGATCGAGTAGCGCTGCTCGTAGCGGTAGCAGGCAGGCCAGAGCAGGATCACGAGCGGCGGGCTGCAGCCACCGCCGCCGACGGAACGGCAGGCGCCGTAGATGAGGGCGAATTCGGTGTGGGGCGCGGGCGAGGTTCGGTCGGTGCGCTGCACTGCTTCGAGTCGCAACCTGCTCGCCGACGGACCGGCGAAGTAGAGAGGGAAGCCCCCGAACGCGCGCGCCTCGGCCAGGGAGCTGTTCCCGTGCGGCCGGACGAGTCGGCTCTCGCCGCCCTCGCCCACGATGCAACCAGCGCCGACTCCGATCACGGTCGTCAGCGCGATCACCAACCCGACGATCGGGACGAGCGGACGCTTCCACACTCCTTCGGACACGACAAAGATTCTCACCAGCCGCAGCCGTCGTTACGCATGCCAAGGAACAGGTGTTCGCTCGGTATCCTGGAGGGATGGCGGAGCTGAAGACAGCGGCGGCATATCTCCCGACCGGCGACCAGCCGACGGCGATCGAGGAGCTCTCGCGCTCGATCCGGGAGGGGAGCCGGTACCAGACCCTGCTCGGCGCGACCGGCACGGGGAAGACGGCGACGATGGCCTGGATCATCGAGCAGATCCAGCGGCCGGCACTCGTGATCGCGCACAACAAGACGCTCGCCGCGCAGCT
>JACCRW010000074.1 GCA_013813345.1 Actinomycetota bacterium | reverse complement strand
GGAAGCAGGGCAAGGAGAAGCCGCAGACCAAGGATCAAGCCGATTTCTCGATCACGCGAGAAACCGCCGCCGGCGACGTGACGGTGCTCGTCGTTGACGTGACGAGCGGCGATCCGCTGGACGTCTCCGACCGGCTGAAGCAGAAGCACGCTCCGGCGGTCGTGATCGTCGGGCGCCAGGAGAACGGCGCCGCCCAGATCCTGATCAACATGGACCGCTCGCTCGAAGGTCGTGGCGTCCACGCGGGCGACGTGATCCGCGACGCGGCGGCGCTGCTGGGCGGGAAGGGCGGGGGACGGCCGACGATGGCCCGCGCGGGCGGCAAGGACGCCGCGCGGTTGCCGGCTGCGCTCGCGCTCGCCGAGCGGACGATTCTCGACAAGCTCGGCTAGCCTGCTTTCGTGAAGGTGCTCGCCCTGGACTACGGCGCCGCGCGCACCGGCGTCGCGGTCTCCGACGCGACCGGCACGCTCGCGCGCCCGCTCGGGGTCGTGGAACGCGCGGCCACCCGAACGGGGCTCGAGCGCCTTGTCGAGCTCGTCGACGCAGAGCGGGTCGAGCGGATCGTGGTCGGCCTGCCGCTGACGCTGCGCGGCGCCCAGGGTCTCCAGGCCGAGGAGACGGATCGCTTCGTCGAGGCGCTCCGCGCAGCCGTCTCCGTTCCCGTCGAGCGCTTCGACGAGCGCTTCACGACGACGCTCGCCTCGCGTGATCCGGACTCAAAGGCGCCAGAGGACGCGCGGGCCGCTGCGTATCTCCTGGAGACGTATCTCGCCTGGACGGCGGCCCGGGCATGACGCCGCCTCCCGGTCGAACCTACCGCTCTCGCCCCTCCCGCGTGCGCGTGGCGCTCCGGCGCCTCGTCGCTGCCGGGCTCCTCGTGGCCTTCTTCGGAGTCGCGCTCTGGCTCGGGGTCGGCGCGCTCGGGAGCGAAGGAGGAGGCGCCGAGGAAGCCGTGACGCCGACGATCACGGCGGCGCCCCCGCCGCCCTCGCTCAAGATCGTCTTTCCCGAAGGCTTTACGCGCGACCAGATGATCGCGCGCGCCGGGGCGGTGCGGAACATCGCGCAACGCAAGCGGAAGATCACGCCGAGGCTCTCGGGCCCCACCTATGCGAGGGCGTCGAAGGCGGCGAAGGTGCCCGCGCAGTTCCGCGGCGACGCCAAGGGAATCGAGGGCTTCCTCTTCCCGGCCACATACGAGTTCACCGCCAAGACGACGGCGAAGAAGCTCGTCGCTGACCAGCTCGCGTTCTTCGGCCAGAACTGGCGCAGGCTCGATCTGCGGGCGGCGAAGGCGAAGAACCTGACGCCGTACGACGTCCTGATCATCGCCTCGATGATCGAGAAGGAGACGATTGCGCCCGAGGAGCGGCCGAAGGTCGCCGCCGTGATCTACAACCGGTTGAGAGCCGGGATGCCGCTCGGGATCGACGCAACGATCCGCTACGGCCTCGACGTGCCGGGCACCGAGGCGCTGCGGGTCTCCCAGCTCGAGAGCGACAACCCCTACAACACACGCAACCGCACAGGGCTGCCGCCGACGCCGATCGCCAACCCGGGCTTCGCCTCGATGCGGGCGGCGACCAAGCCGGCGGACGTCGACTTTCTCTTCTTCGTCCGCAAGCCGGACAAGATCCACCACTTCTTCACGGCGAGCGAATCGGAGTTCTTCGCGAAGGCGTGCGAGTACGGCTTCGGCTGCGGTTAAACCTTGTGTTGAGACAACACAAGGTCTCGTCGGCCCGCGCCACCGCGCCGTTCGAGAGAAGCTCGTGTTGTTGAAACACAAAGTCCGATCGTGATCGCAGGCTCGACGCGGGTCATCGCCCTGCTCGGGCAGCCGGTTGCGCACTCGCTCTCGCCACGGATGCAGAACGCGGCGTTTGCCGCTCGTGGACTCGACTACGCCTACGTGCCTTTCGACGTTCCGCCAGAGCGGATCGAGGCGGCCGTGCGCGGCCTCGTCGCGCTCGGGTTCGCCGGGGCGAACGTGACGGCGCCGCACAAGCTCGCCGTCGTGGAGCTCTGCGAGACCGATCTCGCCTCGGTCAACACGCTCCTCGTTCGCGAGGGGCGGCTGGAGGGTCGCTCGACCGACGCCGCGGTTCTGGACGGTCTCGTCGCCGAGCGGCCCGCCGTGATCGGCGGCGGCGGCTCGGCAACCGCGTTCGTCGAGGCCCTTCCACACGCGCGGGTCTTCACTCGGAGCGGCGACTGGCCGCCGCGGGTCGACGGCGCCGACCTGGTGGTCCACGCGACGACCGCGAAGGACGAAGTGCTCGTGCGGCTCGGACCCGGCCAGACGCTGATCGACCTGCCGTATCCCGCTTCCGCCACAGCCGCCGCCGCGCGCGAGGCCGGCGCGACCGTGCTCGACGGCCTGGACGTTCTCGTTGCGCAAGGCGCTGCGTCGTTCGAGCTGTGGACGGGCGTGCCCGCGCCGGTGGACGTGATGCGCGCCGCAGTAGGTTTGCGTCCATGACCCTCGGCCTGACGACGGCGGGTGAGTCGCACGGCCCGGCGCTCGTCGCGATCGTGACCGGCCTGCCCGCGGGGCTGTCCCTGGATCGGGCCGCGATCGACGCCGACCTGCGTCGCCGGCAGCAGGGCTACGGCCGCAGCCCGCGTCAGCAGCTCGAGCAGGACGCGGTCGAGGTGCTCGCGGGCCTCCGGCACGGGCGCACGCTCGGGACGCCGCTCGCACTCGTCGTTTCGAACCGCGACCACGCGAACTGGGAGTGGGGGATGAGCCCCTGGCCGCCCGAGGGCGAGCCGAGCGGGAAGGGGACGAAGCCGGTGACACTGCCGCGGCCCGGGCATGCCGATCTCGCCGGCGTGCTCAAGTACGGGCACGACGACGTGCGAGACGCGCTCGAGCGGGCGAGCGCGCGACATACGGCGGTGCTCGTCGCCGCCGGCGCGGTCGCGAAGGCGCTGCTGCGTGAGCTCGGGATCGAGGTCGCTGGAACCGCGCTCGAGGTGGGCGGCGAGACCGGAGAGCAGGCGCAACGCGACGCGACGGATGCCGCGAAGGGCGACCGCGACACGCTCGGTGGGGTCGTCGAGGTGCGAGCGACCGGCGTTTGTCCGGGACTCGGCTCCTACGCGAGTCGCGAGGATCGCCTCGACGGCCGTCTCGCCGCCGCGCTCATGGCGATCCAGGCGGTCAAGGGCTTCGAGCTCGGCGACGGCTTCGCGCTCGCTCGCGTCCGGGGCTCCGAGGCGCACGACGAGATCGAGCCGGGTCTGCGCCGCCGCTCGAACCGGGCAGGCGGGATCGAGGCCGGAGTCTCGAACGGGGAGGAGCTCGTCGTCCGCGCGGGGATGAAGCCGCTGCCGACGCTGATGAAGCCTCTCGACTCGGTCGATCTCGCCACCGGCGATGCCGCGCAGGCGCTCGTCGAGCGCAGCGACGTGCACGCGGTCGAGGCGCTGGCGGTCGTCGCGGAGGCAGCCGTCGCCTGGGAGCTCGCGCGGGCGGTCAAGGAGAAGTTCGGCGGCGACGCGATCGGCGACCTCGTTGCGGCGCACCGCGCGTACCTGGAGCGCATCGCGTGGCCACGCACGCCCTAGACCGCCACATCGCCCTCGTCGGGTTCATGGGCGCGGGGAAGACGAACCGCGGCCGCGAGCTCGCGGCGAGGCTCGGCCGGCGGTTCGTGGACGTCGATTGGAGGATCGAAGCCGACGCAGGTATCTCGATCCCGCAGCTCTTCGCCGGTCGGGGCGGGGAGACGGCGTTCCGCAGCCGCGAGTGCAAGAGCATCCTCGAGGCGCTGTCGCTCGCAGAACCCGCAGTTCTCGCTCTCGGTGGCGGCGCCGTTACGACCAAGCAGGTGCGCGACGCCCTTCGGAAGAGCGCGTGCACGCTGCTCGTCGAGATCGACCTCGAGACGGCGTGGGAGCGGGCGCGCGGGTCGAACAGGCCGTTGGCGCAGGATGAATCCGAGTTCAGGAAGCGGTACGAGCAGCGCGCCCCGCTCTACGACGAGGTCGCTGACGGCCGGGCGCGCGATCGGGACGGGCTCGTGCTCGCCGCAGCCGGGATCCAGCTCGAGCCGGGTGCCCTGGAGCGGCTCGGCGAGCTCGTTCCCGGCGACGGCCCGGTCGAGATCGCCGCCGACGCGCACGTCGCAGGGATCTACGGAATGGAGGCGCAGCTTGCGCTCGGCGCGCGCGTGCGCGGTCTGCACGAGCTCCCACCCGGCGAGGAGGCGAAGTCGGTCGGGGCGCTCGAGCGGCTCTGGCGCGACCTTCGGCTCGACCGGCGAGGGACGCTCGTCGCGCTCGGCGGCGGCACGACCACCGACGTCGCCGGCTTCGCCGCCGCGACCTGGCTGCGCGGGATCGACTGGGTCGCCGTTCCGACGACGCTCGTCGGCCAGGTCGATGCCGCGATCGGCGGCAAGACGGCGATCGACCTGTCCGCCGGGAAGAACCTGGCCGGCGCCTTCCACTGGCCGGTCCGGACGGTGATCGACCCCGCGCTCCTCGAGACGCTCCCGGACGAGGAGCTCGCGAACGGCCGCGCCGAGCTCGTCAAGACGGGCCTGCTCGCCGGCGAGCCACTGTGGGAGCTGCCGCTCGCCGACGCCGTCCGACGCTCCGCCGCATTCAAGGCGGCGATCTGCCTGCGCGACCCGCACGATCGCGCGGAGCGCGCCCAGCTCAACCTCGGCCACACGTTCGCGCATGCGCTCGAGGCGGCAGCCGACTTCGAGCTCCCGCACGGCCGTGCCGTCGCCCTCGGCCTGCTCGCGGCGCTGCGCCTGTCCGGCCTCGACACCGCCGTCGTCGAGGAGCAGCTCCACCCTCAGCCGGTGAGCGTCGACCGAGACCGCGCCTGGGCGGCTCTCGCGCGAGACAAGAAGGCGGAGAACGGTGTGCCGAGGCTCGTTCTCCTCGAAGCGCTCGGCAAGCCGCGGCTCGGCGTCGAGCTCCCACCCGACGAGATCCGAGCCGCGCTCGACAGCCTGATCGCCGGGTAGCATCGCCCGCGTGCGGGTGGCAGTCCTCAACGGCGTCAATCTCGACGTGCTCGGTCGTCGCAGCCCGGAGCACTACGGCGGCCTGACCCTCGCCGAGCTCGAGAGCAGGATCTATGCCTGGTCGAAGGAGCTCGAGTGCACGACGCGCTGCCGGCAGACGAACCACGAGGGCCAGTTCGTCGAGTGGTGCCACGACGCGCTCGACTGGGCCGACGGCGTGATCCTGAACCCCGGTGCGTGGAGCCACTACAGCTACGCGATCCGCGACGCGGTCGAGCTCTTCACGATCCCTGTCCTCGAGGTGCACCTCTCGAACATCAAGGAGCGCGAGGAGTGGCGGCGGCAGTCGGTCGTCTCCGATCTCGCGACGAAGGTGATCTTCGGGAAGGGTCCGGACGGCTACCGAGAGGCGCTCGCCTTCCTAGCGGAGAACGCTAAGGCAGGGGAAGCCGGGGCGGAAGCGCCTCCGCCGGAGGAGACATCGTGAGCCGGATCCAGCGGCTCGCCGCGCTGCTCGAGGTGCCGCTACTCGTCACGAGCGGCGTCAACGTCCGCTACCTGACGGGTCTCGCCAGCTCAAACGCCGCTCTGCTCGTGGATCCGGCCGGCGAGGCAATCCTCTTCACCGATTTTCGCTACGCGAAGCGGGCGCGGATGCTCGAGGACGTGCGCTTCGAGCAGACCGCGCGAGCTGTGATCGGCGATCTCGCGACGCGGCTCGCGGGGCAGACGGTCGGGATCGAGGCGCATGTCGTCAGCGTCGCGTCGCTCGAGACGCTGACCGGCGGCGGCGTCGATGCACAGCCGACGTCCGGGCTCGTCGAGCGGCTGCGCGCGATCAAGGAGCCGACGGAGCTCGAGAGCCTGCGACAGGCCGCGGCCATCTCCGACAAGGTCTTCGCCGCGCTCGTCGAGGAGCGCTTCGTCGGCCGCACCGAGCTCGAGCTGGCCTGGCGCGTGCGCGTGCTCTTCAACGAGCACGGCTCCTCCGAGCTCTCCTTCGACACGATGGTCGCAGCCGCCGAGAACGGCGCGAGCCCGCACTCGGACAACCGCGACGTCGCCGTGCCCGCGAACACGCTTGTGATCGTTGACGCCGGCTGCCGCGTCGACGGCTACGCGTCCGACTGCACGCGCACTTTCGCGACCGGCGAGCTTCCCGACGAGCTCGCGCGCGCCTATGCGGTCTGCCTCGAGGCGCAGCTCGCCGGGCTGGAGGCGATGGGGCCAGGCGTGAGCGGTCGCGAGGCGGACGCCGCCGCACGCGACGTGATCGCCGCCGCCGGCTGGGGCGAGGAGTTCGGGCACGGTCTCGGTCACGGGATCGGGCTCGAGGTGCACGAGGCGCCGGCGGCGAGGGCCGAGTCGACCGACACGCTCGAGCCCGGCAACGTGCT
>JACCRW010000058.1 GCA_013813345.1 Actinomycetota bacterium | reverse complement strand
GCACGCGTAGTCTCGAACGAGCTCGGCGAGTCCGATCGGACGCTCTGGCGCTTCGACGATGCGTTCGCGCGCCTCGCCGAGCTGCTGCCGCGGCTCGTGGCTGCCGCCGTCAGCCGCCGCTGACAGGGACAGTCCCTGTCAGCCCGCGCTGACGACCGTCGGTTGTGCAATTCGGCTCCGAGAGGTATTTCTGCGTGCAGTCTGGGGGCGAAGCCGTCAACCGCGGTTGACAGGGACAGTCCCTGTCAATCCACGTTGACAGCCGCGGTAGCGTTCGACGCCGTGGCCCGCCCGCGCTACCCGAAGCAGGGCGAGCCCCTGCCGCAGCCGTTGCCGCCCGAGACTCGTACGGTCGGCCAACTCGTCGCCGAGAGCATCCGCTTCTACGGGAGCCGATTCTGGGCGGTGCTTCCGCTCGGGTTCCCCGTGCTCGTCGTCAGCCAGCTCACCGTCGGTCTCGCGACGGCGCTGCAGGCGCTCGTGCTCGCCGCGTGTGGGCCGCTGATGGCTGCGGCCTTTGTACGCGCTTCGGTCCTCGTCGGGGATAGGGCGATCTCACGAGGTGCCGCGCTCAGGGCGATCGCGGTCGGGTCGCTGGTCTGGCTGCCCGCACCCTTCCTCACCCTGGTCTTCGTGCTTCCAGCGGTCGCCTGGCTCGCGCTCGTCGGGCTCGTCGTCCCGGTGCTGGCGCTCGAGCAGCCCACGGTTCGGGCAGCCTTTCGGCGCGCGATCGAGCTCGCGCGAGCCGACTACGTCCATGCTCTCGGCTCGCTCGCGACGCTCGTCCTCGTCTTCGGGCTCGTTCGGCTGATGCTCGTCCTGCTGCTGCGCGACCTCGGCGACTCGGGTGAGCGAGTTGCGCTCGGACTCGCCGACCTCGTCCTCTCGCCGCTCCTCTTCCTCGGTGGCGCGCTCCTCTACGTCGATCAGGCGGCCAGAGTACGATCGAGCCCCCGACCGAAGGAACGGTAGATGCCGACGTATCTGATGCTGACGAAGCTCACCGCTCAGGGCGTGCAGACGCTGAAGGCGAACCCGGCGCGGCTGCGCGAGGTCAACCGCGACGTCGAAGAGCTGGGCGCCAAGGTGCTGCACCAGTGGGCGACGATCGGCGAGTACGACTTCGTCAACATCGTCGAGGCGCCGGATGCCGCCACGATTGCGAAGGTCTCGCTCGCGCTCGGCGCCCGCGGCAGCGCCAAGCTGCAGTCGCTCGAGCTGCTCGAGGTGGACGCGCTGATCGCCGCGCTGGAGTCGTAGAAGCTGCGAGACGCCGCGGCTCTACCTCTGCTGCCGGAAGCGGTGGACTGCCTTCGACTTCTTCGCCGCCTTCGGCTGCGGTGGCTCCGGCTTCGGGTCGTGCTCATCGAGCCAGCGGGCGGCTTCGTCCCCCGGATCGATCCCGACCGCCCGCTCGCGCTCGCCGCGCTTCTGGGCACCCTTGGTCGTCAGCGGCCGGTTGTAGCTCAACGGAATCCCGGTTCTGTCGACGCGGGCGGCAGCGGGCTCTCGGGGAGTCCCTGACGTGGAGCGCCCTCGTTGTACGCCTTCGGCGCCACGTCGTTCGAGCCGTCCGGATGGAAGAGCGAGGCGAGGTGCTGGATCTGGCCGCGGCCCGGCCCAAGCTCGAACTGGCCGCCGCCGTAGACCGCGATCCCGTGCTCCTCGCAGTAGTCGTAGAAGTCGAAGAGCCGCCGCACCGAGCGGAAGCGCGACGGCTTCGAGTTGAGACAGCGCGGCGCGAACGGGAGCGTCTCGACGTCCTCCACGGAGTGGATCGGGAAGTCCCAGGTGATCCGGCCGCGGTGCGGCTCGAGCACCGGATCCGTCTCCTCGTTCAGCCGCGGATCCTCGAGCCACGCGTCCGGGAATGCGCGCGCGACCCGACCGTAGAGTCCGGCTGACGGCGTCGCATCGACCCACTCGCCCTCGTACAGGCCCTTCAGATCGACGACGTCGACCGCGCCCGTCGTCGCAAGCTCCGCCACGACCTCGTCCGTCCACGAGTCGCTCGCGTCGAGCTTGAAGCGGATTCCGGGCGAGACGGCGCGCCAGCCTTCGACATCACTCTGGGAGACGACGAACCGGACGGGGCGGGGCTCGCGGCCGACCACCTTGGCGAGCGAAAGACCCGCCTGGCGCAGCGCCAGGTCGAGCGCGGCCGACTCGAGCCCCCACTGACGGTAGCCGGGCTGACCCGCGACGAGCCCCGAGAACGAGTCGAGTGTGTGCTCGCCCGCAAGCTCCGGCAGCGCCTCCTCGGTGAACGCGAGCTGGAGGTCCTCCTCGTAGCTGACGTCCTCGCCGACGCCCTCGTGCCCCGCCCCGTAGAGATGCACGACCGTGGTGCGCCGAGTCATGTGCTCGAGCTTCAGGTCGAGGTGCTCGAGCTCGACGCGCTCCACGACGAGCTTCAGATCCTTGACGGTGTCATAGAGAGGCCCATTAGAGATTGGCATACTCGACGGCCACCTCCGCGGCCAATGCTGCGTTGTCGGCGATCAGCGCCCGGTTGGCGGCGAGCGTTCGCCCACCCGATTCCCGGTGGAGATATGCGAGCACGAACGGGGTCACGTCCTGGCCGCTGACGCCCTTGGTGTGCGCGTCGGCGAGCGCGCGCTCGATCAGCGGCTCGACGTCGTCGAGGCTCTCGCTCGCTGGCCGGCCGAGCACGATCGAGGTGTGGCGGCCGAGCCGCCAGTGGACGCGGGCGACGCGCGCAGCGTCCTCCGCGGAATCGACGCGCGCCGACACCGGCGGGCCGCCGTGAGCCGCGTAGAAGAGCGGGAGATCGTCCGTCCGGAAGCCGAGCACGGGCACACCGAGCGTCTCCAGCAGTTCCGCTGTCGCCGGCACGTCGAGGATCGACTTGACGCCCGAGGAGACGATCAGCGCCTCCGTCCGGATCAGCTCGCCGAGATCGGCCGAGACATCGGGCGGCGTCGGAAAGCTGCGGTGGACGCCGCCGAGCCCGCCCGTGCCCATGAAGCCGATCCCGACCGCGCGGCAGGCGGCGAGCGTTCCGCCGACCGTCGTTGCGCCCACAGCGCTCTGAACGATCGCCGCGGCGAGGTCTCGCGGGCCGACCTTGCGGGCGTCGGCGTCGAAGCGCTCGAGCTGGCTCTCATCGAGGCCGATCCTGAGCTGACCGTCGAGCACGCCGACCGTCGCGGGCACTGCTCCCGCCTCGCGCACCCGACTCTCGCTCTCGAGCCCGACCGCGACGCCTTCTCCCGGCGGAAAGCCGTGGGCGACGAGCGTCGTCTCGAGCGC
>JACCRW010000045.1 GCA_013813345.1 Actinomycetota bacterium | reverse complement strand
GCCTCGGCAGCGAGCGTCTGTAGTCGTTCATCACGGTCGGCAAGCTCCGCGACGATCGAGCCAAGTGGACATCCGGCGTAGAAGCCGCGCTCCGCTTGGCCGGCGAGCAGGGAGTCGAGCCAGCCGCGAATTCCTTGCCAGGTCCCGATGTCGAAGCGGCGCTGTTCGGCGAGTACGCCCGCGAGCTGATGTTCGAGGACTGCCTCGACGAGGTCGTCTTTCGCGGAGAAGTAGTGGTAGAACTGGCTTTTTCCGGTACCGGACGCGGCGAGAACATCGTCGACGCTCGTAGTCGCGACTCCCCGCCTGTGCATCAACTCGGCTGCGGCCGCAACGATCCGGCTCTTTGTCTCTCGCCCTCGCGACGTGCTCGGTTCCACGCTGTCACGGTACTCGCGGCTCTTCGGTAGACGCATTTTCCGGCGTACGTCATCGTGGCGTCTCGATCACGGGTCCACCCGCGGCGTCCCGCTCTTGTGAAGTCTCCCTCTCGGCGTGCCGGCAGCGGAAAGGTCACTGAGCGCGACGAGGAGCCTTCGTCGTTCCGATACAACACAGCCTCGCGCTCGGGACCCTGGCGGCGGCCTTATGGCTCCCTCGGCGCGTCCGCTTCGCGCCCGCCTGTCACCGCGTCTTTCAGCTTGCCCGCTGTTTGCCGCACTACCGCGCCGGCGCCGATCACCGCCTCGTCGGGATCTTCGGTGCCGCCTTCGGGTACCTCGAATTCGAACCGTTCGCAGTAGGGGGTGGGACGACCCATCGTGAAGGCGACCATATTCTCGGCGTAGATCTCGCGCGCGTCTTCGACATTCGTCTTGCCCGTAACGATGTCGTGCATCAGGTTGAGCGTGAGGAAGTTTGCAGCTTCTGAGTCGCAGCGCGCGGCCGCCTCGCCGGTAGTCCGGTCGACCAGGCAGCTTCCGTCGTAGCGGCCGATCTCGTCGTACATCTCGACTGGAACGCGGTAGTCGATGTACTGCGTGAGGAAGTCGGTGTGGGGGCTGGGGAAGTTGTGCACGACCTCGTCGCTCGTGAGTTCTGTCCGCTTCCAGGGGCCGTTCCGGTACCAGAAGAGCTTTGTGGGCGTCGCCTCGTTAGGCGGGCCGTACTGCTCCATCATCTGCTCGGCGCCCATCTTCGCCGGCTTGGGCCAGTTCTCGATAACCATCGTTACGTGGTCGGGGTCGACCTTCTGCTCGGCCCCCTTTTCCGTCTCGTGCTCTCCCTGGCCCTTGAGCTTCATCGCGTCCGCCGTGGCACCGGCGAGAACCGCCATCCGCTCACCCGTATCGATGTCCTTTGGTCCTTGATCTCGATCGGTCACGTCTGACCCTCCCGTCGCTGCCGCGGCCCAGCGCCATGGCTCTCGCTCGGACTGTACCGAACGGTACCTTTATAGGGCGGTGCGCCAGCACGTGGGCAACGTGGGCGGCCTCGGGAACCCGCGCACGTGCGACGATTCCTGACGTTGCGCGAGCGCGTCGTGGGGAAACCTCTCGAGCCGATTAAGGTTTGCTCACAACTCTGCTTCTCCCTCCGTCCGCGTGTACGGTTCGGTACAGCACCATCCGGCTGCCGGTGTTGAGCTGTGGACAAGACCGCTGCCAGAATGGCTTCGTCCCTATCGCCCGAAGGAGATTGATGCGCTCTCGTCGCTTTGCCGTTGCCGCCGTCCTCGTAGTGGCGCTTGGGGCAGCCACCGCAGCGGGGCTCGCACGAACCGGTGCCGCCTCGCAACACGCCGCCGACCGCGCCGCCCAGTTCCCGGTCGTGAAGCTTCCGCCGGGACTCAGCATCGAAAAGGTCGTCGGCGGGCTCACCTACCCGACGTCGATCACCTGGGACGACGCCGGCCGGATGTACGTCGCGGAAGCCGGAGGACAGTTCCTCGAGGAGCCGCCGCCGGCGCGGATTCTGAGGATTCAGGGCGGTCGCGCGACGGAGGCGATCAACCTCACCCGTGGCGGCGTCGCCGACTCCGCCGCAGGGATGACCTTCTTCAAAGGCGCGTTCTACGTCGTCGCTCGCGACCCGAAGGACCGCAGCGGCGCCGTCTTCCGCGCGACGCCGGGCGGATCGGTCACGAAGATTTTGAC
>JACCRW010000044.1 GCA_013813345.1 Actinomycetota bacterium | reverse complement strand
GGCTTCCCCACCCCCAGCCGGCCACCGCGACGGCGAGCGCCAGCGCGGGGAGGCGAGCGTGTGGCACTGCGACGGCTCCCGCGAACACCAGCAGAGCCGCGAAGAGGACGGCATCGGGAAGCGTCAGCGCATTCGAGAGCACGAATCCAAGGCAGGCTGCGACGACGAGCAGCGTCGGCCAGGTGCGCTCGATCACGGCCCGACCAGATCGCGGAGCTGGTCGATCCGCACCGGCCCGATGCCGGGGATCGCGTCGAGGTCGTCCACCGATCCGAATCCTCCGTGAGCGGCGCGATAATCGACGATCTTCTGCGCGGTGACGGGTCCGACCCCGGGCAGCTCGTCGAGCTCGTCGACGCTCGCCGCGTTCAGGCTCACCCGACCTGCGGGCGCGGGCGCCGTACCCGCCGCCGCCGTCCCCGCCACACCGGCGACCCGACTCGGTATCAGGACCTGCATCCCGTCGGCGAGCGGTGCGGCGAGGTTCACGGCCGCGGTGTCGGCCGACGCCGTCGCTCCACCCGCACGGACGACGGCGTCGGCGACTCTAGTGCCCTCGTTCAGCCGGTAGAGCCCCGGCTGTGCGACCGCGCCGGTGACGTGGACGACGAGCCGCGAGACGGCAGCAGGGGATCGAGTGGCGACGAGCGCCTGCGCGGGCTCGGCCGAGGACGATCCAGCACCCGCGAGCGTCCGACCTGCCACGGCGAGCAGCGCGAGCAACCCGACCGCGAGCGCGAGGGCGTGACTTCGCGTAACGGGCAGGGAGGGCATGACCCCAGCCTCGCTAGAGACCTGTCACAGCTGTGTCACGGAGGTGAGCCAACTTCGTGACGATCGGCGAACATGCGGCTGTGCGCTCGCTGGTCTCGTCGCTCTTCGCTGTCGCGGTGCTCGCGGCACCTGCGTGCGCCGCCGAGACGTCGAGCGGGATCCGCGGACTCGTTCTCCGCGGCCCGACCCAGCCGGTCTGCACGATCGCCGCGCCCTGCGAGGAGCCGGCGGCACGCGAGCTGCTCTCGGTCACCCGCCGCGGCCGGATCGTCGCTCGAGTGAGAACCGGCCCGGACGGCCGCTTCCGCGTCGCTCTCGCTCCCGGCCGGTACATCGTCGCTCCGACTGCCGCCGGCTTCGGGCGAGGCGCATCTCCCGTCTCGGTGCTCGTCCGCAGCGGCAACTACGCCAGGGTCACACTCCGGATCGACACCGGCGATTCGCTAGACGACGAAGTTGACGAGCTTCCCCGGGACGACGATCGTCTTCCGGGGCTCGCCGCCGTTCAGATGCGCCTGCACGCGCTCAGACGCACGGGCGAGCGAGATGAGCTCCTCCTCGGGAATCGCGACCGCCACCTGCAACCGGTCTCGAACCTTCCCGTTGACCTGCACGACGAGCTCGACCGTCTCGCGCTCGAGCATTGCCGGATCGGCCACGGGCCAGGGCTCCTCCCAGAGGCGCTCGCGACCGAGCACCCCCCACAGCTCCTCGGCGACGTGGGGTGCATAGGGCTGGATCAGCGAGACGGCTGTCTCGGCGGCGAAGCGTGCGTCGAGCGCCGCCGAGTCGCGTGACAACTCGTTCACGAGCTCCATGACAGCCGAGATCGCGGTGTTGAACGCGTAGCGCCGGCCGATGTCGTCGGTTGCCTTCGCGATCGTCGCGTGCGCCTTGCGCGTGAGAGGCCCGGCCGCCCCATCCGCCGCCGGCGCGCGCTCGGCGACCTCGCGCACGACCCGCCAGAGCCGCCGCACGAAGCGACCCATCCCATCGACGCCTTCCTCCATCCACTCCATGTCCTGATCGGCCGGCCCGATGAAGAGGATGTAGAGGCGAACCGTGTCGGCGCCATAGCGCTCGACGAAGGCGTCGGGGCCGACGATGTTGCCCGCGCGCTTCGCCATCTTCGTCCTCCCGAGTGTGACCCAGCCGTTCGAGTAGAAGCTCGCGAACGGCTCGCGAAAGCCGATGAGGCCCATGTCGTTCAGCGCCTTCATCCAGAAGCGCGCATAGATCATGTGCATCGTCGCGTGGTCGACGCCGCCGATATAGAGGTCGACGGGGTTCCAGTAGTCGACGATGGCGCGGTCGAACGGGGCGCTGTCGTTGTGTGGGTCGCAGTAGCGCAGGAAGTACCACGACGAGTCGACAAAGGTGTCCATCGTCTCGGTCTCGCGCCGCGCAGGCTCGGCGCACGAGGGGCACGGCACGTTCACCCAATCCTCGGCGCCGGCGAGCGGTGGGCGGCCCTGCGGCTTGTAGTCCTCGATGTCCGGGAGCACGACCGGCAGCTCGCCATCTGGTACGGGCACGATCCCGCAGTCCTCGCAGTAGACGATCGGAATCGGGCAGCCCCAGTAGCGCTGGCGGGAGAAGCCCCAGTCGCGCAGGCGATAGTTGATGGTGAAGCGGCCCTTTCCCTCCGCCTCGAGCCGCTCGACGATCCGCTGCCCGCCCTCCGGCGCCGGTAGCCCGTCGAGGTCCCCTGACGCGACGAGTGTGTAGCCCTCGCCGGAGCCGACGAACGGAGCCTCCTTCGGCTC
>JACCRW010000040.1 GCA_013813345.1 Actinomycetota bacterium | reverse complement strand
GATCTCGTGGAGCACGTGCTCGCGGTCGCGGAAGGCGTCGACGACGTCAGGATCGAACTGCTTCCCGCTCTCGGCGAGGATCTCTCGGTGGGCGGCCCGCCAGCTCTGCGCGTCGCGGTACGGGCGGTGATTCGTGATCGCGTCGAGCGCGTCGGCCACGGCGAAGATCCTGGCGCCGACGGGTATCTCCTCGCCGGCCAGGCCGTCGGGGTAGCCGCCGCCCTCCCAGCGCTCGTGATGGGAGCGGACGATCTCCACGCCGGGGCCTTCAAGGAAGGCGATTCCGCCGAGCATCTGGGCGCCGAGAACGGTGTGGCTCTTCATCAGGCGCCATTCGATGCCGTTCAGCGCGCTCGGCTTACCCAGGATCTCGTCGGGGATCCCGATCTTGCCGATGTCGTGGAGCAGGAAGCCGTACTCGGCCGACTGATCCGCTGCGAGCGCAGGGTCGACGACCCGGGCGAGCTCGGTCGCGTAGCGCTGCACGCGCTGCGAGTGCTGGCGAGTGCGGGTGTCCTTCGTCTCGAGCGCGCTCGTGAGCGCCGAGACGGTCTGGAGGTAGGCGCTCTCGAGCAGTGTGCGCTGACTGCGCTCGAGCTCGATCAGGTCGCGAAGGTCGCGCGCATAGAGGAGGAGCTGCGCCTCGCCCGACTGGGGCTGCGCCACCCGCGGGGCCGGAGTCCGATGACCGCCGGCGACGCGCTCGACGACGGCGAGGAGCTCGAGTGGACGGAACGGCTTCAGGAGGATCGCATCCGCGCCGCCGAGATCCTCTACGTCATCGCGCCCCGTCAGGAGCACGACTCCGAGGTCGCGCGTCTCCGGGTCGGCCTTCAGCGTCCGGCAGAACGTGATCCCGTCGGTCACGGGCATGCCGACGTCGAGCACCACGACGTCGGGGCGCTCGTTGCGAATCGCGAGCGCCGCCTGAGCGGCGCCGCCGGCCTCGCTCACCTCGACGGCAACCGCCTCGAAGGTCGTGCGAAGCAGCGTTCGGAATCCTTCATCGTCGTCTACGAGCAGCAGGCGCATCGTCTTGACCCCCAGGTCGAATGTCCCTCGCTTCTTCGACCGAATGGGTCCGATGGTTGAGCGAGACCTACCCCGTTCGGGGGATACGCTCGCTCAGCTCGGGTACTCGTAGAAGCCGCGGCCGCTCTTGCGGCCGAGCCGGCCCGCCTGGACGTACCGGCGCAGGAGCGGGCAGGGCGCGTACTTCGGATCGCCGAGCCCTTGGTGCAGCACCTCCATGATCGCGACGCAGGTGTCCAGGCCGATCAGATCGGCGAGCGCGAGCGGCCCCAGCGGATGCGCGAAGCCGAGCTTCGCGATCGTGTCGATCGCCTCCGCCTCGGCGACGCCTTCGAGCAGGGCGTAGGCCGCCTCGTTGATGAACGGCATCAGGATCCGGTTCGAGACGAAGCCCGGGAAATCGCTCGCCTGGGCCGGCACCTTGCCGAGATCCTCGGCGAGTCCGGTGATCGCAGCGGCCGTCTCGTCGGAGGTCTGGACGGCGCGAATCACCTCGACGAGCTTCAGCACGGGGACCGGGTTGAAGAAGTGCATCCCGATCACCTGCTCCGGCCGCCCGGTCACCGCAGCGAGCGAGGTGATCGGGATCGAGGACGTGTTGGAGGCGAGGATCGAGTCCGGCGGGAGGAGCTCGTCGGCGCGGCGGAAGATCTCCTCCTTCACGGCCGAGTCCTCGACCACCGCCTCGATCAGCAGATCGGCCGTCACGAGATCGTCCACGTCGGCGATCCGCCCGAGCACCTCGTTCGGATCTGCGCCGCCCTTCTCGGCCAGCTTCTCGAGGCTCCTGCGAGTCGCGTCGAGCCCGCGCTCGACCGCACCCGGCGCCGCATCGTGGAGGGAGACGCGCCGTCCGGAGGCCGCGATCACCTGGGCGATCCCGGCACCCATCTGGCCGGCGCCGACGACGAGGACGTGCTCGAACCTCACTGCGCGGGACGGTATCGATTTCGATTCAGCTTGCGGCGGAGGAAGTAGGCGCCCGCGCCGAGCACCACCAGGCCGACGACGACGCCGCCCCAGTTGACGATCTGCTCGTCGCCCCGCGTCGCCTCGACGAGCTCGGATGGGCTTACCTGACCGCAGAGCCCGCCGAGCCAGACGCCGCCCTCGCGGTTGAGCAGGATCCCGGTTGCGACGTCGCGCTCGAGCGAGAACCCGAGCGCGTCGCGGCCCACGCCGCTGCGGACGGTGACCCGCCGGCCGAGGTCGCCCTTCACGACTTGGTCGACGACGAAGACGTAGTCGATCCGGTCACGGACGCCGGGGATCGCGTTCGTCTGCTCGAGCCTGCCGACGAACGCCGCGTCCGCCGCATCAAGCTTTACTCGAGGCGGCGCGGACGCGCAGGTGGCGGCGAGCGCCTGCCCTGAGAGTGCGAGCGCAACGGTGGCTGATAGCATAAGTGCTCTCATGTTGAGTGCAGATCTGCTTCGCGAGGCACGCCTACGTGTCGGACTCACGCAAGCTGAGCTCGGCCGGCGCATCGGCAAACCCGCTTCGATGATAAGCCGCTGGGAGCGGGGCAAAGTCGAGCCCAGTCTCGAGACTCTGCGCAGCCTCGTTCGCGCCTGCGGGCTCGAACTCACATTCAGGCTCGCGAACTACGACGATTCATACGTTGCTGACATCGAGCAGTTCCTGGATCTCGATCCAGAAGCTCGCGTCGACTACGCGCTGCGCCGCGCCGCGGTGTACCGGGAACTCGCAGGCACGGCGTGAGTCAGCCGC
>JACCRW010000038.1 GCA_013813345.1 Actinomycetota bacterium | reverse complement strand
CACGTCGCCGTCGGAGTGGCCGGCGAGCCCGGACGAATGGTCGATCGCGACGCCGCCGAGCACGAGCGGAACGCCGTCCGCGAACGCATGCGCGTCGACGCCGAGGCCGATCCGGAGCTCAGACATCCGCGAGAGCCTCCGGAAGGTCGGCGAGTGAGTCGAGCCTGATGCGCGCGCGGGCCGCATGTGGCCAGTCGGCCTGGAGGAAGCCCCACGGCCCACGCCGCAAGAACACCGAGACGAAGCCGGCTTCCGCGGCGGGGACGACGTCGTTGTCGATCCGGTCGCCGACGTACGCGATCTCCTCCGCAGCACAACCGGCTTGCTGCAGGACGTGGTCGAAGAACGCTGCAGACGGCTTCTCGACCCCCCAGCTCGCAGACGAGCCGATGCAGTCGACGTCCAAGCCGGCGACCCGGAGGAAGACCTCGCACGATTCGGGCTGATTGCCGACGAGCCCGAGGCGGTAGCCTCGGCGGCGGAGCTCCACGAGGCACGAAATCGCGTCCGGATAGAAGTCCTCCGACACGTAGCTCGGACTCGCGCCGTCCGGGACGCCGAGGATCTCGTAGACGCGGCGGTGAGGCTCGCCCCGCGCCGCGAGCGCGCCGAGCACACCAAAGAACGTCAGCCGTGGGACGCCGGCGGCGTCAGCGGCTGCGCCCCAAGCACGGGTCTCGTCGATGAGCGTCTCGCCGACGTCGAAGAAAACAGCCTTCACAGCCACGCCGAAACACGCTCCAGATCCTCCGGGGTCGTCACCTTCGCGAGGCGCACGTTGCCCTGTACCACGCGGACGTGCCCGCCTCGGGCCTCGACCAGCGACGCGCAATCGGTGACCCCGGAGAGGTCGCCCGCATACGCCGAGCGCAGTGTTTGCGCAGGGAACGCCTGCGGGGTCTGGATCGCGACGAGCCCCGTGCGATCGACGGTTTCCACGACGACGTCTGCCTCGACGCGCTTGACGGTGTCGGCGAGCGGCAGGCCCGGCACGACTCCGTCCCAGCCCTCCGAGAGCGGCGCTAGCACGCGCTCGATCACGGCATCGTCCACGAAAGGCCGAGCGGCGTCGTGGACGAGCACGACGAGCGCATCGTCCGGCACCTCCGCGAGCGCAGCGCGAACCGACTCGGCGCGCGTCGGGCCGCCGGTGACGCTCGCGACGACCTTCGCCGCCGAGAGCTCCTCGGCGAGCAGGATCGCCGGCTCCTCCCATCCAGGAGGCGCCGCGATCACGATCGCGTCGATCCAGCTCGATTCCTCGAGGCGGCGCAACGGCTCGGCCAGCAGCGGTAGCTCGCCGAGCCGGACGAAAGCCTTGGGTCGCTCCTCACCGAGCCGTTCGCCCGTCCCCGCCGCGACGAGGAGGGCCCATACCGCCCCTCCTGCGGAGGGGCGGTTAGAAGAGACGCCCAATAGGTCGGTTCTATCTAGCCAGAATCGCCGTCAGGCAATTGTGGCAGCGGCTGCGGTCTTCGCCTTCGACTTCTTCTTCGGGGCGGGCTTCTCGCCGACACCCGCGAGCACGCCGTCGAGCCACTCGGCCGCCTCGTCCTCGTCGACGCCCTTGGCGTACATCAGCTCGGAGGCGAGGATCTTCTTCGCCTTCACGAACATCTGCTTCTCGCCGGTCGAGAGCCCCTTCTCGTGGTCGCGGAGCGAGAGGTTCTTGACGACCTCGGCGAGCTCGAAGATGTCGCCCGTCTTCATCTTGTCGCGGTTGTGCTTGAAGCGACGGTTCCAGTTCTTCGGCATCTCGGACTCGCCCGCCGTGAGAGCCTTGACCACGGTCGTGACGAGATCCTCCTCGATCACCCCGCGCAGGCCGACCTTCTCGGCGCTCTCGGTGGGGACGTTCACGGTCATGTCGTTGTGCAGGATCTGGATCGTCAGGTACTCGCGCGTCTGGCCCAGAACCTCGCGCTTTTCCTTCTTGATGACCGTGCCTGCCCCGTGGTGCGGATACACCACCTTGTCGCCGACGTCGAACAAGCCAGCCTCCCCTTCGTGGAAAAATCGCCGTAACAGTGAAGAAGCCGGCAGTCAGGATCTTCGCCGGCGTGCGCAGTCGACTATAGCAGAAACCCCTGGAAAACACCTCTTTTTTGGGACGATTCCCGTTATTTGCGGGGATTTTCCTCGGTCACGGGCTCGAGGGCCGCACGCATGGCGTCGCGAAGCGTCTCGACCTCGCGAACCTCGATCCTGCTGCGACTACGCGTTCCGGTCGGCGCAACGGCAGCGAGCACGCCGAGCTTCGCGCACTCCTCGAGAC
>JACCRW010000456.1 GCA_013813345.1 Actinomycetota bacterium | reverse complement strand
GCGCCGATCGCCGCCTGGCGCGCAGGCGCCTGCCCGGCTCCGGCCTGCAGAACCTGGCCCATGATCACGTACTCGACCTCGTCGTTCTCGATTCCCACCCGGTCGAGGGCGGCGCGGATCGCAAGCGAGCCCAGCTCTGTCGCCTCGTGCTTCGCGAGCCCGCCGCCGAGCTTGCCGAACGGCGTCCTGACGGCGGCGACGATGACGGAGCGGCTCACGGATCCAGCCTAGCGAGCGAAGGATGCGCCGGGCTCGAGCAGCCGAGCGAACGCGACGACGAGCCGAACGCACGCTTCGAGGTCGGCGAGCTCGACGATCTCGATCGGCGAGTGCATGTTGCGGAGCGGGATCGAGACGACGCCGCACGGGATCCCGTTGCCCGAGGCGAAGACGCTGTCGGCATCGGTGGCGGTCTTCGAGCCGGTCTCGACCGTGGTGGAGATTCCCTCGTCGCGCGCCGCCTCGACCAGCAGCTCGTAGACGCGCGGGTGAACCGTCGGCCCCCGGAAGATCGCGACGCCGCCGCCGAGCCGGTGCGCCCCGGCCTCGTGCGCGTCTCCACCGGGAACATCAGTCGCATAGGTGACGTCGATGGCGATCGCGACCTCCGGCCGCAGCGCGTGGGCCGCCACGCGGGAACCGTGGCCGCCGAGCTCCTCGTGGGCCGCGGCTATGAGGGCGACTCCTTCGCCTTCCAGCCTGCGGAAGACCTCGAGCGCGACGTACACCCCGGCCCGGTTGTCGAGGCTGCGCGAGGAAACGCGCCCGGCCGCAAGCTCGAGCGGCGGCGCGATCGGGATCATCGGATCGCCCGGCGCGGCGAGCTCGCGCGCCTCCTCTCCGGACCGCGCGCCGATGTCCACGTAGAGGCTGCTCCACTCGATCTTCTCGGCGTCGGCCGATCGCAGGGCGACCACTCCGGGCCTGGCGCCGTGTGCCGTCCAGATCTCGACCCGCTGGCCATACGCGATCGCTGCGTGCCAGGGCGCGAGCGCGTGCACGGAGAGCAGCCCGTCGTCGCCGATATGCGAGACGGCGAGCCCCACGACGTCCAGGTGGGCGAAGAGCGCGAGCCGGGGCGCACCCGTGTCGCCGGCCCGGCGCGCGACGAGGTTGCCGATTGCGTCCGTCTCCACTTCGGCGACTCCCGCCAGCGCGGAGCGAACGACGTCGTGGGCGAGGTGCTCGTGCCCGACCGGGCCGTGAGCGCGCAGAAGCGCGTCGAGGAGCGGGGGGATCGCCATGTTGGGCAGTCTATGGAGGTGCCGGCGGCCCAAATCTCCACAGACCTGCTGACGCCGCTCGGCGCCTATCTGCGCTTGCGGACGGCCGGCGGCGCGAGCTTCCTGCTCGAGTCGGTCGAGCAGGGCCGCCTCGGCCGGCACTCGTTCCTCGGCTCGGGGCGGCGGCTCGTCTCGTTCGAGGAAGCGGAAGCGCTCGGCGAGCCAGTCGTCGGCTATCTCGCCTACGACCACGTCGCGACCCTCGAGCCGACGGTGCCGTTGCCCGCGGCCGGCTCCGAACCGCCCGAGAGCCGGTTCGTCGTCGCAGACACGCTCGTCCGCTTCGACCACGGCAGCGGCACGGCGACCGTGCTCGCGGGCGAGCGGGACGAGATCGCGCGGCGGCTCGAAGAGGAGCTTGTGTTTCAGAAACACAAAGTTCGCTCGCCCGCCGGGTCGACGCGCCGCTTCCCGGAGCGGGTCGAGTACGAGGCGGGCGTGCGGCGGATTCAGGAGCACATCCGCGCCGGGGACGCCTACCAGGTCGTGCTCTCGCAGCGCGCGGAACGCCCAACCAGCGCCTCGGGGCTCGAGCTCTACCGGGCCCTGCGCCGGGTCAACCCCTCGCCGTACCTCTTCCTGCTCGAGCTCGACGGGCTCGCGCTGATCGGCTCGTCGCCGGAGACGCTCGTCAAGTGCGAGGGCAGTCGCGCGAGCCTCAACCCGATCGCGGGCACAACGCATCCGGGCGAGGGCGACGCCGCACGGCTGCTCTCGTCCGAGAAGGATCGAGCCGAGCACGTGATGCTCGTCGACCTCGGCCGCAACGACCTCTCCCGCGTCTGCCGGGCCGGCAGCGTCCAAGTAGAGCGATTTCTCGAGCCCGAGCGGTTCTCGCACGTCACCCACTTGGTCTCCGAGGTGACGGGCCAGCTCCGCGACGGGGTCACGCCCTTCGATCTCCTGCGCGCCTGCTTCCCTGCCGGAACCGTCTCGGGCGCGCCGAAGGTGCGCGCGATGCAGATCGTCTCCGAGCTCGAGGGCCACCGCCGCGGGCCCTACGCCGGCGCGGTCGGCTACGCGCTGCCGGATGGAACCCTCGACACGTGCATCGCCATCCGGACGATCGTCCTCCACGAGGGCGTCGCGCGGCTCCAGGCGGGGGCGGGGATCGTGGCAGACTCCGATCCGGGCGCCGAGCACGAGGAGTGCCTGAACAAGCTGGCCGCGCTGGAAGCGGCGATCGACCTCGCCGAGGAGGAACTCTGCTCCTAGTCATCGACAACTACGACTCGTTCACCTACAACCTCGTCCACCTCTTCGAGGAGCTTGGAGCCGAGGTGCGGGTCTTCCGAAACGACGCGATCAGCGTCGAGGAGGCCGAGGCCCTCGATCCCTCCCACCTCGTGATCTCCCCCGGTCCCGGCCGTCCGGCGGACGCGGGGATCTCGGTCGAGCTGATCCGCCGGCTCGGGCCGCGCATGCCAACGCTCGGGGTCTGCCTCGGCCATCAGGCGGTCGTCGAGGCCTTCGGAGGCGAGGTCGGGGCCGCAAAGGCGCTCCTGCACGGAAAGTCGTCCCTCGTCGAGCACGACGGCAGGGGCGTGTTCGCCGGCCTCGCCCAGCACCTCGAGGCCGGCCGCTACCACTCGCTCGCGGCGGTCGAGATCCCCGACGAGCTCGAGGTCTCGGCCCGGACGCCCGACGGCGAGGTGATGGGGGTGCGCCACCGCGAGCTCCCGATCGAGGGCGTCCAGTTCCATCCCGAAAGCGTCCTGACCCCGCTGGGGCCGCAGCTCGGGAAGAACTTCCTCGCCCAGTGATCCAGGTCGCGCTCTCCCGCCTGCTCGACGGTCATGACCTATCGCGTGCGCAAGCACGCGACGTGATGAACGAGATCATGAGCGGCGAAGCGACGCAGGCGCAGATCGGCGGCTTCCTCGTCGCGCTTCGCCTCAAGGGCGAGACGCCCGATGAGATCGCGGGCTGCGCCGAGGCGATGCGGGAGCACGTCCTGCCCGTCCGGCCGCAGCGCAGCGATCTCGTCGATGTCGTCGGCACCGGCGGCGACGGCGCGAACACGTTCAACATCTCGACTGCGGCGGCGCTCGTCGCGGCAGCGGCAGGCGCCGCGGTCGCGAAGCACGGGAACCGGGCCGCCTCCTCGACGACAGGAGCTGCAGACGTGCTCGAGGCGCTCGGCTTCACCCTGGAGCTGCCGCCGGAGCGGATCGCGCGCTCGATCGACGAGCTCGGCTTCGGCTTTCTCTTCGCTCAGGCGCACCATCCGGCCATGCGCCACGCCGCGCCGGTGCGACGCGAGCTGGCGGCGCGTACCGTGTTCAACGTGCTCGGACCGCTGACGAACCCGGCCGGAGCGAGGGCGCTCGTGCTCGGCGTCTACGCACCGGAGCTCGCGCCCACGCTGGCCGAGGCGCTCGTCCGCCTGGAGACGCGGCGCGCCTTCGTCGTCCACGGCGCTGGCGGGCTCGACGAGCTCTCGCCCACCGGGCCAAACCTCGTCTGCGAGGTCGACGCCGGCAGCGTTCGCAGCTACGAGCTCGATCCGCTCGAGCTCGGGATCTCGCGCTGCGATCAGGCCGAGCTTCGGGGCGGCGACCCGGCGACGAACGCACGGGCGCTGCGCGACGTCCTCGGCGGCGCCGACGGCGGCCACCGGTCGGCGGTACTGCTCAACGCGGCGGGCGGGGTCGCGGCCGCGGGGCACGCAGCCGATCTCCGGGAGGGGCTCGAGCTGGCGCGTCAGGCGATCGATTCCGGAGCCGCCGGTGAGCGGCTCGAACGACTGGTGGAGTTCTCGCATGCGGTTTAGGGACGCCCTTGGCGCATCCGGTCTATCGGCGATCGCCGAGATCAAGCGGCGCTCGCCTTCGCTCGGCGACATCCGCCCACATGCCGATCCGGCGCAGATCGCAGCCGGCTACGAGCGGGCAGGCGCGGCGGCGATCTCCGTGCTCGTCGACGAGCGCTTCGGCGGCGACTGGGATGACCTGCGCGCAGCTCGCGCGCACGTGCGGTCGCCGCTGCTCGCGAAGGGCTTCTTCTCGACCGAGGAGCACTTGCGGACGGCGAAGGAGGCCGGCGCCGACGCGGTCCTTCTGCTCCTCCGCGACCTCGACGACCGACAGACGGCGACGCTGCTGGCGCTCGCCGGAGAGCTCGGGCTGGACACGCTCGTCGAGGCGCACGACGCGGCCGAGCTGGAGCGCGCGATCGTGCTCGGAGCGCCCGTGATCGGCGTCAACGCGCGCGACCTCGCCACGTTCAAGATCGATCGCCACACGCAGCTCGACCTGGTCGCACGGATCCCGGCCGACCGGGTAGCGATCGCCGAGAGCGGGATCCACAATCGCGCCCAGGGCGCCGCCGCCGAGCTCGCGGGCGCAAACGCGATCCTCGTCGGCTCGGCGCTGATGCAGGCGCCCGATCCCGCCGAAAAGCTCGCGGAGCTGCTCTCGCGCCCGCTCGTCAAGGTCTGCGGCCTGACCCGCGAGGAGGACGTCGCCGCGGCAGCCGAGGCCGGCGCCGATCTCGCCGGCTTCGTGCTCGCACCCGCAAGCCCGCGCGCGACGAACGATGTGCTCGACGTGCCCGAGACAATGCTCTCCGTCGCTGTGTGGGTCGGCGAGGCCGGCGCTACCGGCGCGGACCTCGATCAGGTACACGAGCGCAGCGCCAGCGCCGTCCGGGGACGCGACGCCGTCCTGCTCCGTGGCGGTGAGACCGTCGCCACGCACCTCGACCTTCCGTGGGAGGGCGACGACCCGCACCACTGGGAGCACGCCGCCTCGGTCGACGGTCGCGTCGTGCTCGCCGGTGGGCTCGCCGCCGACAACGTTCGCGCGGCGATCGAGGCCGTGCACCCCTGGGCGGTCGACGCGAGCTCGCGGCTCGAGCACGAGCCGGGGATCAAGGATCACGACGCGGTGCGCGCCTATGTCGAGGCAGCGCGCGCATGAGCGCCACCTACGGCACCTACGGCGGTCGCTACGTCCCGGAGACGCTGATCCCGGCACTCGACGAGCTCTCGAGCGCGTGGGAGGCGGCCCTCGCCGACGAGGCCTTCCGAGCCGAGCTCGATCACCTCTCCCGAACCTACGCCGGCCGGCCGACGCCGCTCACGCTGGCCGAGCGCTTCGCGCCGTCGAAGCGGCTCTACCTGAAGCGCGAGGACCTCCTCCACACGGGCGCCCACAAGCTGAACAACGCGCTCGGCCAGGCGGTGCTCGCACAGCGGCTCGGCAAGCAGCGGATCGTCGCCGAGACAGGCGCCGGCCAGCACGGAGTCGCCACGGCCACCGTCTGCGCCCGCTTCGGCTTCGACTGCGTCGTCTACATGGGCTCCGAGGACATGCGCCGCCAACGCCCGAACGTCGAGCGGATGGGCCTGCTCGGCGCCGAGGTACGCCCCGTCGAGTTCGGGACGAAGACGCTGAAGGAGGCGACGAGCGAGGCGATCCGCGACTGGATCACGAACGTCGAGGACACCCACTACCTGATCGGCTCCTGCGTCGGCCCCGCTCCCTACCCGGAGATCGTGCGCGAGCTGCAGGCCGTGATCGGCCGCGAGACGCGCGAGCAGATCCTCGAGACCGAGGGCCGGCTCCCCGACTCCGTGCTCGCCTGCGTCGGCGGCGGCTCGAACGCGATCGGGATGTTCGCCGGCTTCCTCGACGACGCGGACGTCGAGATCGTCGGCGTCGAGGCGGCGGGAGCCGCCAGTCTCGGCAGCGGCCGCGCCGGCGTCCTCCACGGCTCGCGCTCCTCGGTGCTCGCCGACGAGGACGGCCAGATCGCCGATGCTCACTCGATCTCGGCCGGGCTCGACTACCCCGGCGTCGGGCCCGAGCACGCGTTCCTGCGCGACTCGGGTCGCGCGCGCTACGTGGGAACGACAGACGAGGAGGCACTGGAAGCCTTTCGCCGGTTGACCAGGACCGAGGGGATCATCCCGGCGCTCGAGCCCGCGCACGCGCTCGCCCGCGTCGAGGAGCTCGACGCGGAGCTGATCGTCGTCTGCCTCTCAGGCCGCGGCGACAAGGACCTTGCCGAGGTGCTCGCTCGGTGAGCTCGAGGAATCCCGCCGAACTCTCTTCCTACGCCTTCCCGGAAGAGCTCCGGGTCGACGAGTTGCTCGTGCGCCCGCCGCGCCACGACGACGTCGAGCAGATCGTCCCCGCCTTCGTCGATCCGCTCGTCGGCGGCGAGGCGGGGCTGCCGCCGTTCGATTCGGCGACACTCCACGCGTTCGTCGACTCTCAGCTCGAGGCAATGCGGACGGCCGGGTTGCTGGCCCCGTACGTGATCGAGGACTCCCAGAACGGCGAGCTTCTCGGCGGCTGCGCGATGCACCACCTCGACCGGACCCGCGACGTCGTCGAAATCGGCTACTGGCTCTTCGTCGGCGCGCGAGGCCGCGGCGTTGCGACGCGGGTCGTCCACGCACTGTGCGAGCACGCCTTCGCCGGGGGAATCAATCGTGTCGAGGCCGTCGTCCGCCCGGCAAACGCAGCGTCTATACGGGTGCTGGAGCGTGCCGGCTTCCGCGCGGAAGGAGTCCGTCGTGGCCTCCTCCGCTACGAGGGCGTCCGCGTCGATGCGCGCCTCTTTGCACGGCTGGTCGTCGATTGACGCCCAAGCAGCTCGTGATCTACCTGATGTCCGGGCCGGAGACGCCCGCGCTCGCGGAGGCCGCGGTCGAGGGCGGAGCCGACCTCGTCGAGCTCGGCTTCCCTTTCTCCGATCCGCTCGCGGACGGCCCCGTGATCCGCCGCGCGGCGGAGAAGGCGCTCGCGCAGGGGATGCGAACGCAGGCGTGCCTCGACGTCCTCGCAGCCGCCCGCGAGCGCGTCTCCGTGCCGCTCGTGCCGATGACGTACTCCTCGCTGCTCGAGGCCTACGGCTGGGAACGGTTCGGCGAGGATGCGCGGGCCGCCGGGGCGACCACCGTAATCGTCGCCGACTTGCCCGCCGGCGACCGTCCCGAACTCCGCCGGATCCAGCTCGTCGCGCCGACCTCGACCGACGAGCGGATCCGGCTCGCTGCGAAGCAGACCGACGGCTGGCTCTACCTCGTGACGGTGACCGGGACGACCGGCAGCCGCTCCGAGGTCTCGTCGACGCTCGCCGGCTTCGCGGCGCGCGCGCGAGCCGCGGCGCGGGACGTGCCGATCTACGCCGGCTTCGGGATCTCGACACCCGAGCAGGCTCGCACCGTGGCCGAGCTGACCGACGGGATCGTGGTCGGCTCGCGAGCGGTCGAGGTGGCGGAGGAGGGACCGGCTGCGTTGCGCGAGTACGTCGGGTCGCTCCGCCGGGCACTCGACGACGGCTAGATTCAACTGCGATGGCCGAGACCACTCTTCGGGGTCGACTGCTCGTCGCCGCCCCATCGCTGCACGACCCGAACTTCGCCCGCAGCGTGATCCTGATCGCCGAGCACGGCGACGGCGGCGCGATGGGCCTCGTACTCAATCGGCCTTCCCAGACCTTGGTCGGCGAGGCGGTCCCGGAGCTCACATCGCTCTCGGCCGGCGACGAGCCGATCTTCGTCGGCGGGCCTGTCGCGACGGAGTCGGTGCTCGCGCTGGCCGAGGTCGAGGATCCGGACGACGCCTCGGAGCTCGTGCTCGGCGACGTCGGCTTCGTCCAGGATCCCGACGTCGCCGCCCGGCGCGGCCGGATCTTCGTCGGCTACGCGGGCTGGTCGGCGGGTCAGATCGAGGCCGAGCTCGAGGAGGAGTCGTGGATCGTCGTCGCGGCAGAGGCCGACGACGTCTTCAGCGACGAGCCGGCCGGTCTCTGGAGCGCGGTTCTCCGCCGCCAAGGAGCCCCGCTCGCCCTGCTCGCGACGATGCCGCCCGACCCGTCGCTGAACTGATGGTCGAGCCCTCTGTTCCTCCGAGCCGGCGCTCCGCCACGGTGCCCGGTGTCGAGACCGAGACGAGCTCCTCCGCGGAGGCCTACGCGCCGTTCCCGAAGTGGCAACCCGGCGGCCCGAGGACGAGACCGGCCTGCCCTGGGCCGCTCTCGAGTGAGAGCGGCTTCGCGCATGCCGGCGCGCGAACTCTTCGCTGAGATCGCCCTGGCGCGAGCGCTGCGCCCCAAGCACCAGGCTGCTCATGGCCGCGTCTGTCGATCTACGGGCTCGGCGCGGGAGGCCGCCTGTTCGAGACGGCCTCTCTCGTCGCGAGGCAGTACGTGTCGGCTACTGCTTGATGGTGATCGGAGTTCCGGGCTTTACCTGTCGGCTCAACGCGCGAATTCCCGTGTTCGAGACGCGT
>JACCRW010000449.1 GCA_013813345.1 Actinomycetota bacterium | reverse complement strand
CGCAAGGACGGCGAGTACGTCTGGCTGCTCTGGAACTCCCGTGAGGATCCGGAGAGCGGGCTCTTCTACGGCGCCGCGCAGGACATCACCGAGCGCAAGCGTGCCGAGGCGGCGCTGCGCGAGAGCGAGCAGCGGTTCGCCGAGCTCGTGACCACGATTCCCGAGGTCTTCTTCATCGCGCACGCCGACCTCGGCGGGACGATCTACGTCAGCCCGGCCTACGAGACGATCTGGGGGCGCAGCTGCCAGAGCCTCGTCGACGACCCCCAGTCGTGGCTCGCGGCAGTCCACGAGGAGGACCGGGCTCGGGTCCTGGAGGGCCTCGAGCACGTGAACCGGGAGGGTCGCGTCGAGCACGAGTTCCGGATCATCCGCCCGGACGGCGAGGTTCGGCTGATCCACGAGCTCGTCACGGTGATCCTGGACGAGCAGGGCCGCCCGACCCGCCACGTCGGGCTCGGATCGGACGTGACGGAGCAGCGGGAGCTCGAGCAGCAGCTCCAGCACGCGCGCAAGCTGGACGCGGTCGGAGAGCTGGCGGGCGGGATCGCGCACGACTTCAACAACATCCTGACCGGGATCGCCGGCTTCACGGAGCTCGCGCTCGCTCGTCCCGACGGGCTCGACGAGGAGCTTCGCGGCGACCTCGAGGAGATCCTGGGCGGCGCCCGCCGCGCCGGCGCCCTCACCCGGCAGCTGCTCACGTTCGCGCGCCGCGAGGTCGCCAGGCCGCAAATCGTGGACGTGAACGACGTCATCGCGGGGGTGAGCAGGCTCCTCCGCGGCACGATCCCGGAGGACGTGAGCGTCATCACGCAGCTCGCCGCGGATCTCGGTCGGGTCAAGGTCGATCCCCATCAGCTCGAGCAGGTCCTGCTGAACCTCGTCCTGAACGCGGGCGATGCGATGCCCGAGGGCGGTGTCCTGACCGTGCGGACCTTCGCTCCGTCGGAGGCCGAGGTGGCGCTCGCGGTGGGTGACACCGGAACCGGGATGAGCGAGGAGATACGCGCCCGGATGTTCGAGCAGTTCTTCACCACCAAGGAGGTCGGCAAGGGAACGGGGCTCGGCCTCGCGGCGGTCTACGGAATCGTCGAGGAGTGCGGAGGCAGGATCGCCGTCGAGAGCGAGCCCGACAGCGGGAGCACCTTCGTCGTCACGCTGCCCGTGACGCAGGAGGCTGCGGAGCATCGCGAGCACCGGGACGATCCTGCCGCACGTGCCGGAAGCGAGCGCATCCTCCTCGTCGAGGACGACGAGCTCGTCCGGCGCCTGACGTGCGAGCTGCTCGAGCGCGAGGGCTACCGCGTGATCGTCGCTGCGACCCCGCTGGAGGCGCTGGGGTACGAGGGCGAGTGGGATCTGCTCCTCACCGACGTCGTGATGCCCGAGCTGAACGGGCCCGAGCTCGCGACGAGGCTCGGGACGGAGCGACCGCCGTTTCAGGTGCTTTTCACCTCTGGTTACTCGGGCGACACGATGGTCGAGCGGGGCGCGCTCGATCCGGGCGCTCCACTGCTCCAGAAGCCGTTCTCGCGGGCGCAGCTCGCCGGAATGGTCCGTGACGTGCTCGACGCGCCGCCCTCCGGCTACGGCCGCGAGCAGGCGCAGCCGTGGCTCGCTAGTCGCTCGACCGCAGCGTGAGCGAGCTTGTGTTCATTGCACACAAGCTCTTCTTCGCTCAGGCCTCGAGATCGTCGCCTTCGAAGGCCCGGATCGCCTCGCGGTAGAGGTCGGGGATCTCCGCCGCTCGTCTCGCTCCCAGCTCGACGAGGACGAGGGTCTGCGAGGCGGTCACCATCAGCGCGTCGTCGTCCATCCGGTAGGCGGCGCACTCGTACGTCGCGCTCGTTCGCCCGATCCGGGCGAGCCGGACGAAGATCTCGAGCAGGTCGTCGAAGCGCGCCGGCGCGTGGTACTCCACATTCGAGGCCCGCAGGACGAAGTCATGGCCTGGGATCCATTCGCCCGTGAGCCCGAGGTGACGGTGGTACTCGGTGCGCGCGTGGTCGAAGTAGGGGAGGTAGCGGCCGTAGTAGACGATCCCCTGTGCGTCGGTGTCCGAGAACCACACGCGCGCTATCGCCGAGTACTTGAACGGCGGCTTGCGCTCCGTCAGCCGCCCGAGCTCCGGTGTCAATTGGGCGGGGGTCATGCGCGGATCAGGTCGATCACCTCGTCGCGCTTCTCCTCCAGCAGCTCCTCGGAGAGCGCCTCGAGGTTGAGTCGCAGCAGCGGCTCGGTGTTTGAAGGACGCACGTTGAAGTGCCAGTCGTCGTACTCGACCGAGATCCCGTCGAGGTGAGTGATGCGCCCATCCGCGTAGCGCTTCTCGAGCTCCTCGAGCTTGCGGGCGGTGTCCGCGACGGGCGTGTTGACTTCTCCCGTGAGGAAGTACCGCTCGCGAAAGGGCTGCAGGATCTCCGAGAGCTTCTGGCCGTGCTTCGAGATCAGCTCGAGCATGAGCAGGAACGGCACGATGCCCGAGTCGGCCTGGGTGAAGTCGCGGAAATAGTAGTGGGCGGACACCTCGCCGCCGAAGACGGCGCCCTCCTCGCGCATGCGGTGCTTGATGTAGGCGTGGCCGACGCGGTTGACGAGCGCCACGCCGCCGGCCTCCTCGATCGTCTTCGGCACCGCCCAGCTCGCCCGCACGTCGTAGATCACCTTGCCGCCCGGGTTCTGCTCGAGCACGGACTGGGCGAGGAGTGCGGTGATGAAGTCGCCGGGGACGAACTCGCCGACGTCGTCGACGAAGAAGCAGCGGTCGGCGTCGCCGTCGTAGGCGACCCCGAGGTCGGCCTCCGCCTCCCGCATGCGCTCGACGATGAACTCGCGGTTCTCGGGCAGGAGCGGATTGGGCTCGTGGTTCGGGAAGGTGCCGTCGGGCTCGAAGAAGCAGCGAACGGCCTCGATCGGGAGGCGCTCGAGGATGGGCGGGAGCATCGTCCCAGCCATCCCGTTCGCCGCGTCGATCACGACGCGGAGCGGCTTCACGGCATCGATGTCGACGAACGAGAGCACCTTCTCGACATACGCGGCCCAGATGTCCTCCTTGCCCACCGAGCCGCGAGCGGTGGAGACCTTGTGTTGTTCCAACACTAAGTCGAGTGCACGATCGCGCACGTCGAAGAGGCCGGATTCGCCGCCCACCGGTAGCGCGCCCGCCCGGACGATCTTCATCCCGGTGTATTCCTTCGGGTTGTGCGAGGCCGTCACGCAGACGCCGCCGTCGAGCCCGAGCTCCCCGACCGCGAAATAGACCATCTCCGTCCCGACGAGACCGAGGTCGAGCACATCTGCGCCGGCGTCCGCTGCGCCCTCGATCAACGCCGCAGCGATCGAGGGCGAGGAAACGCGCATGTCGCGTCCAACCGCGATCGAGCGAGGCTCGAACTGCTCGACGAATGCGCGACCGATCGCGTACGAGCCCTCCTCGTCAAGCTCGGCGGGATGGACGCCGCGCACGTCGTACGCCTTGAAGACCTTCGGGTCGAGCATCGCCGCGATGCTACTCGGGAACTCGAGCCGTTCCGTGGGTGTACAGGGACCGTGGGAGCGCCCATACTCTCGTGCACCAGGATGAAGCTCCTTGCCGCAGCGCTCGTAGTTGCCGCGCTCGCACTGCAGGCCGCACAGGCCTCCTCGAGGTCGACCGTGCCGGGCCTCGTCTACACGCCCGGCTACGGCAACAGCATCGTCGTGCGCTACGACCCGATGACGCTCGTTCGGAGCGGGCCGCGAATCCGGCTCGGCGGGAACGCGAGTAGCTGGAGCTGGTCGCCCGGGCGGCGGTACGTCGCAATGGCGAGCGCTCCCCAGCGGCTGACCGTCGTCGACGTGCAGCGAATGCGCGTCGTGGCTCGCGTTCGGCTCGCCTCCGGCGGCGGCGTCACGCGTGCCGTCACTTGGGCCCGCGATCGCGTTCTCGCCGTCGTCGAAACTCCGTCCGGCGCGGTCGTGACCGCCGTCGATCCGCTTTCGGGCCGGGTCGTGCGCCGCACGCGGCTGTCCGGGACGTTCGACTTCGAGTTCGGTCGGCTCCCGGACGGGCTCGTCTTCCTGCTCGGCGCCCGCGACCGGATCGCGCCCGCCCGAATCGCGGTCGTCGGTCGCGAGGGGCGGACGCGGGTCGCGACCGTGCCGCAGCTCCTCGTCGGTCTCGCTCGGCGTGCCGGCCGGCTCGAGCAGCGCCGGCCCGGCCTTGCTGTCGATCCGGTCAGCCGCACGGCTTACCTCGTGGGCGGCGACCGCATCGTCGCTGTCGATCTCGACACGCTCGCCGTCTCCGATCCGGGGCCGCTGCGGACGCTTGCGAAGGTCGTCGCGGGCTCGGTCCGTTCGGCGAGTTGGCTGGGCGACGGGCTGCTGGCGTTCACCGGCATGGATTGGGACAGCTCCGGCGGTTTGACGCGCACAGGACTGAGGATCGTCGACGTGCACAAGCGGACGGCGCGGGTGGTCGATCGTGGCGCGAGCAGCTTCACCGTGAGCGGCCGGCGCCTGCTCGTCGAGAGCGCGCCGAGTCGGCGGGCGCTCGGCGTGACGGCGTACGGCTTCGACGGGGTCGAGCGCTACCGCCTCGAGCTTCCGGGAGCGACGTGGCTGAAGAAACAGGGCCGGCTCGGCTACGCGTGCCGAGACGCCTCCCTGCGCTCGGTGCTCGACCTCTCGACCGGGCGGACGCTGCGCGGCACTTTCGCGGCGGGAACGCGCTGTCCCACGCTGCTGGCGGATGACTCGCGTGGCTAGCCGCTTCTGCGTCACAGCGCTCGCCGCGCTGGCCCTCGCG
>JACCRW010000143.1 GCA_013813345.1 Actinomycetota bacterium | reverse complement strand
GCGTCGAGCGGCTCACGGGTTCCGCCTGCGCTCACGACAACGTGCTTCCCGGAGAGGCTGCCGCTGACGCCTCCCTTCACCGAATCTTCAAGCGCGCGCTCCAAAGCGGCTGCGATCTCCTCCGGCTCGGACATCCGGCCGGCGCCGACCTCGCCCTCGGCGAGCTCCCCTACGCCCGGATCGATCACGATCGCGCCGCGCTCTCGGAGAACGTCGACGTTCGCCCGAGTGGCCGCGTGCTCCCACATGCGGGTGTTCATCGCCGGGGCGACGACGAGCGGCCCTCGATGGGCGAGCGCAGCCTCGGTGAGAACATTGTCGGCGAGCCCGTGGGCGAGCTTCGCGAGCGTGTTCGCCGTCAGCGGCGCGATCACGAGCGCGTCCGCTCGCTCGAGGTGCGGGTACGGATCTGCAGGCGGCGCGGCGCGCGCGAGCGCATAGAACGTCTCGGCGGCGACGAAGCGCTCGACTCCCGGCGTCGGCAGCGGCAACACCTCGTGGCCGGCGCGGACGAACAGGCGGACGAGCTCGCAGGCCTTATAGGCCGCGATGCCACCCGTGATCCCGAGGAGGATGCGGGCCATCGCGGGACATTGTGCCTACACCGCTGTGGAGCGATCGGCACGCAACCGGGGCGAAGCCGTCACACACTCGTGACGACTCTCTCTCTACCGTTCCCACCCCGTGGGTGGGGGGTGGTGAGGTGGGTCCTACCGCCCAGGTCCACATGGTGATGGGTTCGATCCGACCGCGACTGCACGCTCCCTCGCGTTTCTCGCGCGTGGCTGAATGCGCTCGGCCGGAGAGATAGGCCGAAAGGCCAGACCCGCGGAGCCGCGTGCGAGGCGGCGTTGGAGGACGGCTCCGCCGCCCGCAGGCGCCGCCGGCAAGGGACGCGAGGCTACTTCTTGTAGGCGTACTTGATCTTGCCCTGGGCGACTTCCTCCAGGGACATCGTCAAGTAGTTCTTCGAGCGCGACTCAACGAGCGGCGGCGGCGCTTCCTCGAAGCCCATGCCCTCGCCGAGCTGATGGTGGTAGTTGTTGATCTGGCGAGCGCGCTTGGCGGCGACGATGACGAGCGCATAGCGCGAGTCGACACCGCCGTTCTCGGTGTCCAGCAACTGGTCGATGCGAGGGTGGATCATCGACGGGCCATGGTACCTGCGAGCTGGAGCTCCCGCTCGACGAGCGCCGCGAGCGCCTCGGTGGCGCGCTCGAGATCGTCGTTTCGGACCATGTAGCGGAAGCGATGCGCCTGCTCGAGCTGGAATCGCGCCAGTTGGATGCGATCCTCGATCTCCCCCGAGCTCTCGGTGGCGCGGGCCCTCAGACGGCGCTCGAGCTCGGGCACGTCAGCGGCGATGAAGAGCGTGACGCTCCCGCCGACCTGCTCCTGAACGGCGAGCGCGCCATCGAGCTCGAGCTCGAGCACGCAGACTCGGCCGTCCTCTGCGATCCGGTCGATCTCGGAGCGAAGCGTGCCGTAGCGGTGGCCGGAGACGTACTCGACTTCCTCGAGAAACTCGCCCGCCTCGATCCGGCGCACGAACTCCTCCTCTGTGAGGAACAGGTAGTCGCGCCGATCCTCCTCGTTCGGGCGCTGAGCCCGGGTGGTGGCGGAAACGGCCACCTCCAGCTCCGGCAACCGGTCGAGCAGCTGCTTGATCAGCGTCCCCTTGCCGGCTCCCGAGGGGCCGGTGATCACGAAGACGGGCGAAGCCGTGCGTCTAACGGTTGAAGAGGCCAATGAGCTCGGCCCGCTGGCGCTCGGAGAGACCGCCCACCGTCTTCGACTGGCTGATCCGGCACTGGTTCAGGAGCCTCGCTGCCTTGACCCGCCCGAACTTCGGCACCGCCATCAGCATGTCGAAGACCTTCGCGGTCGAGACGTACTCGGGCGGATCGAGCAGGATTGCCTCGATCTGAGCCCCGCCGTCCTTGAGATCCTTCTTCAGCTTGGCGCGCCTGACGCGGATGTCGTTCGCCCGTTTCAGAGCTTCCATCCGCTGGTCGAGCGACCGCAGAGGAGCCTGGGCCTGCATCTTCGTCGTCACCATGAGCGCGGGATACTACCAGCCTCGCCGTCGCGGTCAAGCAGAGTGTTTTTCACCGATTTGCAGCCTTTTTTCGAATCCGTTGCCAGCCTCGGCGACCAATCTCGGCAGAGATCGAAGAGCCATGCGGTGGGCGGCAAGAGGATGAGCAAGGTGGCGGGACGCCGCCTCGGCCGCGAGCTCAGCGCGAATCCGTGCAGGCGCCTCCGGCTCGGAGAAGAGGATCGTCCCGAGCGCGACGGAGCTCGCCCCGGCTGCGATCAACTCGAGCGCGTCGAGACCG
>JACCRW010000424.1 GCA_013813345.1 Actinomycetota bacterium | reverse complement strand
CGGCGGCATCAGGCCGTCCGGGATCGGGGCGTGCGGGACGTGCTCGGCGAGGCGGCCGGTCCAGTCGCCGCCGAGGCAGATCCGCTCGGCCTGGATCACGCCCGCAGCGTGGTCGAGATGGTCGATCACGCGCTCGATCGTCCGCTGCTCCGGGCCGATCGCGAGGGGATGAAGCATCAGCCCGAAGAGTCCATCCCGCTCGCCAAGCCCCCGGAGCTGGTCGTCGGAGAGGTTGCGGGGATGGTCGTGGACGGCGCGACAGCCGGCGTGCGTCACCGTGACTCGGCCTCGGTAGCGCTCGAGACACTCCCAGAAGAGCCGCTCCGAGGCGTGCGCGAGGTCGAGGACGATGCCCCGCTCAGCCAGCCGATCGAGCAGCAAGCGACCCAGTCGCGAGAGGCCGCCGTCCTCCGCCGCGCCGTCGGCGAATGGATTGCGACGGTTCCAGGTCAGGCCGGCGACGCGGAGCCCGAGCTCCCAGAAGAGGTCGACGCCCCAGGTCTCGTAGCCGAACGGCTCGACGCCTTCGAGCGCGAGCACGAGCCCGATCCGCTCGCCACGCTCGACGGCCTCGAGGTCGCCTCGCGTGCGGACGATGCAAACCCGCTCAGAGTTCTCGCGCGCCGCCGCGTGAAACGAGGTCGCCTGCCCGAGCGCGTGCCGGAGCGTCCCCTCCGGCTGGTGCTCGAGAGGGACGAAGATCGGACACACCTGGAGCCCGACTCCGCCTGCCTCGAAGAGCGGCAGCCACGTTCGCGCGAAGACATCCGTCTCTCCCAGCCGGTGTTGGCGGTGGGCGAGCTCCATGAGCAGGTCGGTGTGGGCGTCGGCGATCACGAGCGGACTATCCTCTCACCGTGGCCGTGACCGAGCCCACGAGCCTCCTCGACCAGCGGGCGTACGTCGACGACTGGCTCGAGCTCGAGTACGTCCGCCTCGGTCTATGACCGCCCTTTCGCTCTACGAGGATCTGCTCGCACCGGGTGAGGAGCTCGCGCTTGCGGCGGGCGGCCGGATCGTCTACGTCGCGTCCGGGGAGCTCGGCTCGCTGCATGCAGGCGCGGCGGCCTTCGGCTCGGACGAGGCGCGGCTCGCAGCGGGCGCCGACGGGGCCACGGCGATGCGCTGGGAGCTGACGGAGTGGTCGGTCGACGACGCGAAGCTCTCCGCCCACGTCGTGCTCGATCCGTGGGCCGACTTCGTCATGCGCTGTGAGCATGGCACCGAACCCGCGGCCGGCCAGGGAATCGGCTGCGTCCTCCGCGGCGAGCTGACGGTCGACGGCGAGCTCGTGCAGCCCTTCGGCGCCTGGGTGGAGCCCGCCGAGGTCTCGGGCCACGGCACGATGGTCCGGGTCGTGCTCGTGCGCGCGGAGGAGCCCGTGAGCGAGTCGCTCGCCCAAGGCTCGCTTCACCTGTGACCGTGCGCGGTTTAGCTCTGACGCCGAACAGTGCGATGGCGGCTCTGTGTCCGCCTTCGCAGCGGGACCGGCTCGTGTTCAATGCGAGGTGTGCCCGAGCTACGTGTTCGGCGTGATGAACTCGCCTCGTGTGAGCTGGTCGACGGCGAGCCGCTGCGCGATGACCTCGCCGAAGGCGAGGCGCAACTGCTCGTCGAGCGCTTCGCGCTGAGTGCCAACAACATCACCTATGCCGTCATGGGCGACGCGATGGGCTACTGGCGAATGTTCCCCGCGACGCCCGGCTGGGGCCGCATTCCCGCTTGGGGCTATGCGCGGGTGCTCGCCTCCCGGTCGCCCGCGCTGACCGAGGGGCAGCGCATGTTCGGTCTGGTCCCCATGGGGACGTACCTCACAGTCCACCCGGTGGCGCATTCGAGAGGCTTCGTGGACGCGGCGCCGCACCGCGCAGGCCTCTCGCCGGTGTACAGCCAGTACCTCTCTGTGGACGGTGAGGATGACGACGCGGCGCTCGTGCTGCGTCCGCTCTTCGGTACCTCGGTCCTGCTCGACCTGGTGCTGAGCGAGGCGGGGCTCCGCGGCGCGGGAACGGTCGTGCTGACGAGCGCGTCGAGCAAGACAGCCTATGGCCTCGCACACCTGCTCAGGAGGCAGCCACCGTTGCAGACAATCGGGTTCACGTCGGCTGCTCGCCGCGCCTGGGTGGAGGGGCTCGGGCTCTACGACGCGGTGCTGGCATACGACCGGCTGAGCGACCTGGACGTGCCCGGTCGCGCCGCGCTCGTCGATTTCGCGGGCGACCGCGCGCTCGTGCGTCGGGTGCATGAGCAACTCGGCGACGCGCTCGTGCGGTCGATTCTCGTCGGCTTCACTCACTGGCAGGCTGAGGCTGATAAGGAGCCCGCGCCCGGGCCTGTCCCCGAGTTCTTCTTCGCTCCCGACGAGATGGTTCGTCGTGGACGCGAGCTGGGGCAGCGCTACGCTTCTGCCTGGAAGCACTTCGCTCCAGTTGCGGAGCGAGCAATGCGCGTCGAGCGGGTCACGGGAGGTGACGAGCTTGTGCGGATCTATCGCGACCTGCTCGATGGGGATGCCGACCCGGCCGTCGGCCACGTCGTCAGTCTCGAGCCCGGCTCCTCCACCTAACGTCTCGAACCCTGAGGCGATTTCCAGGCACACAACCGATCAGTCACCTCCGAACGCCCGCACCGGCGGTCGAGTGCTCGTGGTCGACAACGGCATGTACGGGACGAGTCGGATGCACCAGGAGCGCGAGTACCCTGGACGCGTGGTCGGAACGACGCTCACGAATCCGGACTTTGCCGCGTTCGCCCGTTCGTTCGGCGCGCGCGGCGAGACGGTCGAGCGGGAGGGACGCGCCGAGCCGGAGCGAACGGAATTCGCATGAGGATCTCGCTCGCTCTGCTCGCAGTTGTCGTCCTCGCCGGCTGCGGCTCCGAGTCCGCGTCGGACGATGTCGCGGCGCCGCCGGTCACGGTGACGGTGACCGAGACGCAGACGGAGACGACGACGCCGACAGCGCCGCCGCCACAAGCAGAATCCAGCTGCTCGACCTCGACGATCCGGACGACGCTGCCCGAGCAGGAGCTGCCGGAGCCGGTCGCAGCGGTTCGTCGGGCGATCTGGGGCGCGGCGATCGCGTGCGACTACGAGGAGCTCGAGCGGCTCGCGCTCGAGCGCGGCGAGGGGTTCACCTTCAGCTACGGCGGGGGCGGCTCGGCGGCCGACTTCTGGCGCGACGTCGAGGAGGCGGGAACCGAAGAGCCGCTGCCGATGCGCGCCCTCGCGACGATCCTCGCGATGCCGTTCACCCGCAACGAGACCGGCTCGTACGCCTGGCCTACGGCGTACGAGGAGTCGCCGAGCAACGAGGCGTGGCAGGCGCTCGTCGAGACCGGGCTCTACTCCCAGGCGGACGTCGACGCGATGCGCGGCGGCGCGGGCGCCGGCGGCTACCTCGGCTATCGCACCGCGATCACCGCGGACGGCGACTGGCAGTTCTTCGTCGCCGGCGACTAATCGATCCGCTCGTACGCCGGCAGGGTCAGGAACTCGACGAAGTCGTCTCCGAGAGCCACCTGCTCGAAGAGCTCGCGCGCCTCGTCGTAGCCGCCGCCGAGCTTCGCGACCTCCTCGTCGAGCACGCGCTCTACCTCCGCCCGCTCGACCTCGCCGTGGGCGAGCCACTGCCAGACCTGGGAGCGCGAGATCTCCGAGGTCGCCGCGTCTTCCATCAGGTTGAAGATCGCGACGGCGCCCGAGCCCTGGAGCCAGGCGGCGAGGTACTGGATCCCGACGGAGACGTTGTTGCGCAGGCCCTCGTCGGTGATCTCGCCGGGCGTCGCGGCCACGTCGAGAAGCGCCGTGGCCGACGCGGACACGTCGTCGCGCTGCCGCTCGACCTGGTTCGGCCGCTCGCCGAGCACCCGGTCGAAGATCTCGAGCGCGACCGGCACGAGATCGGGGTGAGCGACCCAGGTGCCGTCGAAACCCTGCCCTGCCTCGCGCTCCTTGTCCTCGCGCACCTTCGCGAGCGCGAGCTCGTTCACGGCCGGATCGCGCCGCGAGGGGATGAACGCCGCCATCCCGCCGATCGCGTGCGCGCCGCGCCGGTGGCACGTCTTCACGAGCAGCTCCGAGTAAGCCCGCATGAACGGCACCGCCATTGTCACCGCGGCCCGATCGGGAAGCACGAACTCGGGCCGGTGGCCGAGCTTCTTGATCACGCTGAAGATGTAGTCCCACCGGCCTGCGTTCAGCCCGGCCGAGTGCTCGCGCAGCTCGTAGAGGATCTCGTCCATCTCGAACGCGGCCAGGATCGTCTCGATCAGGACGGTCGCCTTGATCGTCCCGTGGGGGACGCCGAGCTCGTCCTGCGTCCAGACGAAGACGTCGTTCCAGAGCCGCGCCTCGAGGTGGCTCTCGAGCTTCGGCAGGTAGAAGAAGCGGCCGCCGCGGGCGTGGTTGCGGAAGAAGTAGAGGC